>JBDLTM010000006.1:0-23042 GCA_039805805.1 Pseudomonadota bacterium
GGGCATGACCGTGCTGCTGGTCGAGCAGAACGCCAGCCGCGCGCTGGCCATGGCCGACCGTGGCTACGTGATGGACTCGGGCCTGATCACCATGACCGGCAAGGGCTCCGACATGCTCGATGATCCCAAGGTGAGGGCAGCCTACCTGGGCGAGTGAGACCGTCTTGCAGCAAGACTGAAGGCCACGCGGTGAGAGCCAGCGTGGCTTTCTCATTTCGCCAGCCTGCACCGGTGGCCGAGTCCTGCGGCGCTGGCTTCGCGATAATGGCGCCTACTGTCCGACTCAGCGACCTTGTCTGTTCAGCCCGGTCCGCTCACGCATCGAATGAATCCGCCCATCTCCCTGTCCGATCAGCTGGCCGCCACGGCCCGCACCCTCATGGCCGTCGAGCAGGGCCGTTCCCTGACCGATGCGCTGGCCAAGGTGCCGGCGCGCCTGCGCCCCGGCGCCCAGGCGCTGTCTTTCCACGCGCTGCGCCACTGGGGCGAGGCAGGTGCGCTGATCACGCTGCTGGCCGAGCGCCCGCCCGAGGGCGTTGCTCGCGCCTTGCTGGGCCTGGCGCTCACGCTGCTGCTGCCGCAGGCCGCGTCCGGCAACGTCAGCTATGCGCCGCACACCGTGGTCGACCAGTCGGTGCAGGCGCTGGGCCAGCTCAGGCTGCCGCAGGGCCTGGCCGGCTTCATCAATGCCTGCCTGCGCCGCTACCTGCGCGAGCAGGAGGCCTTGCTGAAGCAGGCGTCCGAGGATGCGCAGGCGCGCTGGAACCATCCCTTCTGGTGGGTGCAGCGCGTGCGGCGCGACCATCCGCAGCACTGGCAGGCCATCCTCGCAGCCAACAACCAGCCGGCGCCGATGGTGCTGCGGGTCAACCGTCGCCGCGTCAGTCGCGATGACTACCTGGCGCAGCTGCACGCGCAGGGGCTGGAGGCCGCGCCGGTCGGAATCGATGGCATCGAGCTGGCACAGGCGGTCGCGGTCGAGCGCCTGCCCGGCTGGGAACAAGGACACTGCTCGGTGCAGGACCTGGCGGCCCAGCTCGCCGCACCGCTGCTGCTGGATGGCGCCGGCCTGCCTCCCGCAGCACGCGTGCTCGATGCCTGCGCCGCACCGGGTGGCAAGACCGCTCACCTGCTCGAGTGCGCCGAGCTCGAGCTGACCGCGCTCGACGTCGACCCGCAGCGCTGCGGGCGCATCCGCGACAACCTGCAGCGCCTCGGCCTCCAGGCGCAGGTGCTGGCGGCCGACGCGGCCGAGACCGCGCGCTGGTGGGATGGCAGGGCCTTCGACGCGATCCTGCTCGACGCGCCCTGCACCGCGTCGGGCATCGTGCGCCGCCACCCCGACGTGCGCTGGCTGCGCCGCCCGACCGACATCGCACAGCTCGCCGCCCAGCAGCTGCGACTGCTCGAAGCGCTCTGGCCCGTGCTGGCGCCGGGAGGGCGCCTGCTCTATTGCACCTGCTCGGTCTTCAAGGCCGAGGGCGAGCAGCAGGTCGAGGCCTTCCTGCGCCGCCATGCCGACGCGCAGCGGCTGCCATCGCCGGGACATCTGATGCCCGGCGACAGCGCCGCCTTGTCGAGCGGTTTGGCAGGCTTCGGCCATGAGGGCGGAATGGATGGATTCTTCTATGCTTTGCTGCTCAAGCGACCGGCGGCCTGATCAGGCCCTCGGCCGCCGCGCTGCGCTGCGCGTGCTGTCGGGCTCGCTGCTCGGGCTGGGTGCGGATGCCGTGCTGGCAGCGCTGGACTCGGCGGCAGGGGACAGCCAGCTGCTGAGGCTGACCCGACGCAGCGACGGACTGTTCCTGACGGCGCGGCTGCCGATCGAGATCAGCCCCGCGATGGAGGAAGTGCTGCGCAAGGGCGTCCCGCTGCATTTCCTCTGGCAGGCCGAGGTCATCCTGTCGCGCTGGTACTGGCTCGACAAGACCGTGGCCCGAGCCGCCCGAACCGTCCGGCTCGCCTTCCAGCCGCTGACCCGGCGCTGGCGCCTCAGCTATGCCACCGGCTCGCCCAGCGCCACCGGCATGCAGTATGCGCTGCATCAGAACTTCGACAGCCTGTCCGATGCGCTGGCCAGCGTCGGCCATGTCTCCAGCTGGAAGCTGGCCGACGCCGCGCGCTGGAGCCCAGCGGGTGAGCAAAGGGTCGAGTTCAGCTTCGGGCTCGACCTCAGCCAGCTGCCAAGGCCCTTCCAGCTCGGCCTGTTCCCGCAGGGTGGCTGGAACATCAGCATCCAGAAAACCCTGGCGGTGCCCGCGCTGGTCTCGCCGGATGACGGTCATGTCGCGCCGCCCGAAGCCCCGTCGGAGGACGAGCCATGAGCCCAGCCGGCAATCCTGCGCCGACCGGTGTCATGCAGTCACGCACGGGCCGCTGGGCGGTCGCGCTGGGCCTGCTCTTCATGGCCGGCGTGGCGATGGTGCTGCTGTTCCTGCTGACGCTGGCGACCGACAACCGGGCCTTCTACGAAGCCAATTTCGCTCGCCTGGTCGCGGTCAACGTCGGCGTCGCGCTGCTGCTGCTGCTGGTGATCCTGGGCCTGGGGGCGAGGCTGGTGCTGCGCCTGCGCCGGCGCCGCTTCGGCAGCCGGCTGATGCTCAAGCTGGCCGCGATCTTCTCGCTGGTGGGTTTCCTGCCAGGGCTGCTGATCTACGCGGTGTCCTACCAGTTCGTCTCGCGCTCGATCGAGAACTGGTTCGACGTCAGGGTCGAGACGGCTCTCAACGCCGGCCTCAACCTGGGGCGCACCACGCTCGACACCCTGGCGAGCGACCTGGCCAACAAGACCCGCATCGCCGCGGCCAGCCTGGCAAGCAGCAGCGATGCTGGCGCTGCGATTGCGCTCGAACGCCTGCGCGAGCAGCTCTCGGCCAGCGACATCGTGCTCTGGAGTGCCACAGGCCAGGTCATCGCGAGCGCGGGAGAGTCGCGCTTCAAGCTCAGCCCCCAGCGGCCGACCCCGGGTCAGCTGCGCAGCGTGCGACGCGAGCGCGTGATCTCCACCATCGAGGGGCTGGAGGAATTGCAGGACTCGGCCGCGCAGGAGGGGGGCAGTGCCGCGATCCAGCCGCGCGTCCATGTGCTGGCGCTGCTGACAGCGCCGGGCTTCGGCCTGCAGGAAGAGCTGCGCTATCTGCAGGTGAGCGCTCCGCTGCCGGCGCTGCTGGTGGCGGATGCGCTCGCGGTCCAGGTCGCGCACCGCGAATACCAGGAGCGTGCGCTGGCGCGCGACGGCCTGCGCCGGCTCTACATCGGCACGCTCACGCTGGCGCTGTTCCTCGCCGTGTTCGGTGCCGTGCTGCTGGCGGTGCTGCTGGGCAACCAGCTGGTGCGGCCGCTGCTGGTGCTGGCCGCTGGCATGCGCGATGTCGCGCGCGGCGATCTCGGCCCCAAGCTGGCGCTATCTTCGCGCGACGAGCTCGCCGGCCTCACGCGCGACTTCGCCCACATGACCCAGGAGCTGGCCGAGGCGCGCCAGGCGGTGCACAGCAGCATGCAGCAGGTCGACACCGCGCGATCCAACCTGCAGACCCTACTCGACAACCTGACTTCTGGCGTGGTCGTGCTCGATCCCCAGGGGCGAATCCTGAGCGCCAACCCGGGCGCGACCCGCATCCTGCGCGCGCCGCTGGCGGCGCACCAGTGGCAGGGCCTGGAGGGCGTGCCGGGTCTGGAGCCCTTCGCTCTCTGGGTCCAGCAGCAGTTCGACCGCTTCCTGGGAGAGTCCTCGCATGATGGCGGGCACTGGCAGCAGTCCTTCGAGTTGCGTCCGCCGCATGCCGACAGCGCCCATCCTGGCGGCGCCGGCGACCAGGTCACGCTGATCGCGCGCGGCGCCTTGCTGCCGCATGGCGAGCATCTGCTGGTGTTCGACGATGTCTCCGAGATCATCTCGGCCCAGCGCGCCCAGGCCTGGGGCGAGGTCGCGCGCCGGCTCGCGCACGAGATCAAGAACCCCTTGACCCCGATCCAGCTCTCCGCCGAGCGGCTGGCGATGAAGCTCGAACCCAAGCTCGAAAGCGCCGACGCCGCGCTGCTGACCCGCTCGGTCCGCACCATCGTCGACCAGGTCGATGCGATGAAGCGCCTGGTCAATGAATTCCGCGACTACGCCCGGCTGCCGGCCGCCCAGCTGGCGCCCCTCGACCTCAATGCGCTGGTCAGCGACATCCTGGGGCTGTACGACCAGGCCGCGGTACCGGTGCAGCTCGACCTCGAGCCCTGCCCCCTGGTGCTGGCCGATGCCCAGCAGGTCAGGCAGGTCATCCACAACCTGGTCCAGAACGCGCAGGACGCCACGCCGCCCGGCGCCGGAGCGGTGCTGCTCAAGACCCGCCTGGCGGAGAACGGAAGGCGCGTGAGGCTGATCGTGCAGGACTGCGGCCCCGGCTTCCCCGAGGCCATGCTCAAGCGAGCCTTCGAGCCCTATGCCACGACCAAGGCCAAGGGCACCGGCCTCGGCCTGGCCGTGGTCAAGAAGATCATGGACGAGCACCGTGGCCGGGTCGACATCGGTCACCGGATGGAGGGAGACCGGATCGCCGGGGCAAGAGTATCGCTATCATTCATGGTTGCAGATATGCAACAGAACGACTCGCAACGCTAGGGACAATTGGCAAGGCATGGCAAACATACTGGTGGTGGATGACGAACTGGGCATCCGCGAGCTCCTGTTCGAGATACTGAACGACGAGGGGCACGCGGTCGAGCTGGCCGAGAACGCCGCCCAGGCCCGCAGCGCGCGCGAGCGCCGCCAGCCCGACCTGGTGCTGCTCGACATCTGGATGCCCGACACCGACGGCATCAGCTTGCTCAAGGAGTGGTCTGCTGCCGGCCAGCTGACCATGCCTGTCATCATGATGAGCGGCCACGCGACCATCGATACGGCGGTCGAGGCCACCCGCATCGGTGCCATGGCCTTCCTGGAAAAGCCGATCACGCTGCAGAAGCTGCTGCAGTCGGTTGCCCAGGGGCTCGAGCGCCCCAAGCTGCGCCCGTCGCTGCCAGCCGCCATTTCAGAGTCCAAGCCAGAGCCCGTTGACGTCGTGGCTTTTCCGATCGAAGAGGCCGTGCCCGGGATCGAGCATGTCCCGGCACACCAGTTCGACTTCCAGCTGCCGCTGCGCGAGGCGCGCGATGCCTTCGAGCGCGCCTACTTCGAGTTCCACCTCGAGCAGGAGCATGGCTCGATGACCCGGGTGGCGGAAAAGACCGGACTCGAGCGCACCCATCTCTATCGCAAGCTCAAGCAGCTCGGCCTCGAGCTTCCCAAAACAAAGCGCGCCTCTGCGTGAGTCACGCCCCAATCCCTGCTACAATCTGATTCATCAAATGGCCCGGTAGCTCAGTTGGTAGAGCAGCGGATTGAAAATCCGCGTGTCGGTGGTTCGATTCCGCCCCAGGCCACCATTCAAGCCTGTAGTTACTGCGTGACTACAGGCTTTTCTGCTTCTTGCCCGGCACGAAGGCGTGCTGGACGGGGGCAAAACAGCGAGGGGTTTTGTCCATCATGTCCTCCCCGTTTGCTTCATTTGTGCGGCTGTCCTTTGTCGTGCTGGCCCTGTTCTTCTCGGTTCAGGCGCATGCGATGCAGGTTTTCGTCAAGACCTTGACTGGCAAGACCCTGACCCTGGATGTGGAGCCCAGCGACACGATCGAGAACGTCAAGGCCAAGATCCAGGACAAGGAGGGGATTCCCCCCGACCAGCAGCGCCTGATCTTCGCTGGCAAGCAGCTCGAGGATGGCCGTACCCTGTCGGACTACAACATCCAGAAGGAAAGCACGCTGCACCTGGTGTTGCGTATCGCCACCGCGTCCCATCCCACCGCGCTTCTGAAGGCCGCGTCCGGTGCCATGATGCGCTCCGCCCACCGTGCCTGGCTGCTCGGCTTGGAGGGCTTGCGCCAGCGGGAAGCCATGATCCAGCTTGCGGGCTTGAACGGCCGGCCCGCGTCAAGTGGTGTCGAGGCTGGCGCAACTGCCGGGGCAAGCGAAGTTCGCGCTGGACAAGGTGGCGCCTCATACCGCGCCCAGCAGCACAGCCTGTTGCTGGGCCGGGTCGTGGGCCCTGTTCCGGACGGTCACTGGGGCTTGATGGGGCTGTATGGGGAGAGCGATTTCAATGGCGGCACCGATCTCAAGGTCGGGACCCGGCAGCTCGGCGTCTCGACTTTCTTCGAGCGACAGCCGGCGGAGGGACAGCGCTATTTCGGCTTGATCGGATTGATCAGAACGCAATACGATGAGCGCTGGCTCGACAACGATCAACTGACGCAGGCGCAGCCTTCGGGAGCAAGGGCGGATCTCATGCTGGGAGCCGAATACCAGCTCCATCCTCGGTATGCCTTCCGCTCGGTTTGGAGCGGTTCGGCCGAAAGCGTAGGATATTCCCGTGTCTATGGAGATCGCCGCAGCGTGCAATTGATGGCCTGGGACAACAGTCTGCGCATTCCCTTGAATGCCTCGCCGGGGCCGGCCGGAGACGCGCACAGGATCAACCTGGAACTGGGAGCTACGCTGTTGAACACCCCCGAACTGCTGTCGCCCGGTGCCAAAAAGCATGGGATGGGGCATGTGGCGCTGGATCTTCAATTCTCGCCAGCTGAACTGGGCTGGGGATATTTCGCGCGCCTCCACTACGCACGAGGACTCGATGCCTACCGTGACTGGGGCTTCAATGCCGGACTGAGGCGAACATTTTTCTAGCCAATAGCCGCTGGTTTCTTCGCGCCGAGAGCGTTCGGCGAGCTTGACGGGAGGGCGGACATGGCCGGCAGGGTTGCTGGCGCTGGGTTACAGTGGCCGCATGAACCCGGATCTGATGCAGGAAATCGCCGCCGCCGCTGCCGCGCTGGTGGTCGAGGAGGGGCTGGACTACGGTCCTGCCAAGCGCCGTGCCCTCAAGCAGCTGGGCCTGCCGCCGCGCACGGCCCTGCCCGACAACCTCGAGGTCGAGGCTGCGGTGCGCGAGCATATCTCGATCTTCCATGCCGACACCCAGCCGGCCGAGTTGCGCGCGCTGCGCGAACTGGCGCTGATCTGGATGGAGCGGCTGGCCGAGTTCCGACCCCTGATCGGCGGTGCCGTCTGGCATGGCACCGCGACCGAGCTGTCCGACATCTACCTGCAGCTGTTCTGCGACGATCCCAAGGCGATCGAGATCGAACTCATCAACCGCGGCGTCGACTACGAGGCGACCAGCGTGACCGGCCTGCACGGCCATGAGGTCGAGGCCTTGAGCCTTCGCAGCCGCTGCGACCCGCTGCAGACCTGGGTCGGCGTGCACCTGCTGGTCAACGACGGCGCCGCCATGCGTGGCGCGCTGCTGCCCGATGCGCTCGGGCGCAAGCCGCGTGGTGATCTGCAGGCGCTGCGCGATCGCATCGAGCAGGAGGCTGCGGCATGAAGCGGCGCACCATGCTGACGGCCGGCGCGGCGCTGGCGGCTCTGGCCGGCGCAGGGCTGGTCTGGCGGCGGCAGCAGTCCGAGGCGCTGGCGCATCCGGACGCCGCAGCGCTGGAAGCCTTCTGGTCCCAGTCCTGGGAGACGCCCGATGGCCGCACGCTGGCAGCCGCCGAGTCGCGCGGCCGTCCGCTGCTGGTCAATTTCTGGGCCACCTGGTGCCCGCCCTGCGTCGAGGAGCTGCCGTTGCTCGACGATTTCCATCGCTCGCAGCAGGGGCAGGGCTGGCGGGTGCTGGGGCTGGCGATCGACCAGCCCAGCGCGGTGCGCGCCTTCCTGGCCAGGCGACCGCTGGGTTTCCCGATCGGGCTGGCCGGGCTGGGAGGCACTGAACTCAGCCGCCAGCTCGGCAACGCCAACGGCGGCCTGCCGTTCAGTGTCCTGTTCGACCGCCAGGGCCGCCTGGTCGAGCGCAAGCTGGGGCGGCTGCATCCCGACGATCTGCAGCGCTGGCAGCAGCTGGCCTGAACCGGCGCCAGCCGATTTCGTCAACGCCGGCTGGCTGCTGCTGTCCGGTCTGGCTCAGGCCCGGGCATCGCCCCAGCGCAAGCTGCTGTCGATGTCGCCTGCAAAAAGCGTTTCACCCCTGCAATCCACGCAGTACTGGGGCGATACGATCTTGTGCGCGAAATGCTGATCCTCGCCCAGCCGGGTGTACTCGAACAAGATGCACCGCTCGACCCGGGCGCCGCGCCGCAGCTGGCTGCCGTGCCCGATCCAGGTCGGTCCCACGATGCTGGTGCCAGGCTCCAGTCGCACGTTCGATCCGATGTAGGCAGGCCCCTCGATGCTGACCTGATCCCAGTCGATCGCCGTATTGAGGCCGACCCAGACCCCAGGTCTAACCTCGCGGCCCGGCATCTTCATCTCCATCTGGGCCAGCTCGCCGCTGAGCACGCGCTGCAGAACGGTCCAGTAGTCGGTCAGGCGGCCGATGTCGATCCAGTTGAAGGCCTGCTCTTGCGCGTAGAACGGCAGTTCTCGCTCGACCAGCTTGGGGAACAGCTGGCTGCCGATGTCGAACACCTGTCCTGACGGGACCAGGTCGAGCACCTGCGGCTCGAAAATGTAGATGCCGGTGCTGGCAGCGTTCGACTTCGCCTCGCCGGGGGCCGGCTTTTCCTGGAATGACCTGACCCGGCCATTGGCATCGGCCACGACGATGCCGTAGTTCTGCACCTGATCGCCGGGCACTTCCAGCGTCACGACGCTGGCCAGCGCCTGCTTCGAGCGATGCTCATCCAGCGCAGCGCCGATGTCGAGGTCGATCAGCGCATCACCGCACAACACCAGCGTCGTTTCATCGAAGAACCCGCCCTGGTCCTGGATCTGGCGCATGCCTCCGGCCGAACCGAGTGGTCGTGGCACGATGTCTCCCAGCTCCTTGGCTCCTTCGTAGGAGTAGCCGATCTCGGCTCCCCAGCGCCGGCCGTCTCCGAAGAAATTCTCGATCTTGTAGTGGTTGAAGGCCACGTTGATCATGATCTCGCGTATGCCGTGACGAACCAGATGTTCGATCAGGTACTCGAGCAGCGGCTTGCCCAGGATCGGGATCATGGGCTTGGGCGTGTTCTTGGTCAGGGGCCGAACTCGCGTTCCCTGACCAGCTGCCAATATCATTCCCTTGGCCATCTTATTCCGGTGATCGTGATTGGTGATTACTGCGCAATGTGACCGCTTGCAGCGCGTGGGGTGTGGCGCGCTCAAAATTCATGGCGCAGCTCCTAGGCGGCGATCTGGAATTCGGAGGCCTGTCCGGCCGTCAGGGCCGTCTGTCCCTTGATCTGGTCGATTGGGCTCACGATGCTGCGAAAGTAATCGATCGTCCGCTCCAGCCCGGGCTCCAGATCTACCTGCGGCTCCCAGTCCAGCCGGGATTTCGCCAGCGAGATATTGGGCTGCCGCTGCCTGGGGTCGTCCTTTGGCAGTTCCTTGGTGACGATCCTGGACTTTCCGCCGACTTTCCTCAGCACCAGTTCGGCCAGCTCCTTGATGGTGAACTCGCCGGGGTTGCCCAGGTTGACGGGGCCGGTGAAATCCTTCGGGCTGGCCATCATGCGGACGAAGCCATCGATCAGGTCGTCAACGTAGCAGAAACTGCGCGTCTGCGAGCCTTCGCCGTAGATCGTGATGTCGTCGCCGCGCAGTGCCTGGACGATGAAGTTGCTCACCACGCGGCCGTCGTTGGGGTGCATCCGGGGGCCATAGGTGTTGAATATGCGCACCACCTTGATGTCGGTCCCATGCTGGCGGTGGTAGTCGAAGAACAGCGTCTCGGCGCAGCGCTTGCCCTCGTCGTAGCAGGAGCGGATGCCGACCGGATTGACGTTGCCCCAGTAGGACTCGCGCTGCGGATGCACCTCCGGGTCACCGTAGACCTCGCTGGTGGAGGCTTGCAGGATCCGGGCCTTGTTGCGCTTGGCCAGCCCCAGCATGTTGATTGCGCCCAGCACGCTGGTCTTGGTGGTGTGCACCGGATCCCACTGATAGTGGATCGGGGAGGCCGGGCAGGCCAGGTTGTAGATCTCGTCGACTTCCACATAGAGCGGGAAGGTCACGTCATGCTGCATCAGCTCGAAGTAGGGGTTGCTCAGCAGGTGCTTGATGTTGTCCTTGTTGCCGCTGGAAAAGTTGTCCAGGCACAGAACATCGTGTCCCTCCTTCAGCAGCCGTTCGCACAGATGTGAGCCCAGGAATCCGGCTCCGCCCGTCACGAGCACTCTTTTTCGATCGGAAACTCGCACTTCAATCTCCCTAAGTAGCTGGCAAGTCGCAAGGCACCAGTCTTACTCAGCTTACTGTTGAATTCTCCTGGTTGCAAATGATTTCTATATTATTTTTCTTGAATGAAGTCGATTTGCTAAATGAATATGCATGAATCAAATTAATCGTATTTTTTCCGATTGAAGTGAAATAAATATCCCGAAAAAGTTTGTTTTCCATCCGTTAATGCCTTCCTGCCGGTCTTGGTTAAAGCCGGATCCGCAAAGTTCATGACGCTGCTCTTGTAAGTTTTGTCCTACCCGGGTAGGATGAAAATGTGATTAAAAATGGGAGGCTGGTGTGGTTAAACAGGTTTTTTTCTCGAGAGGGTGAGCATGCAGTCGGCCAACATCCTCGTCACCGGCGGCGCCGGCTACATCGGCAGCCACACCTGCAAAGCGCTCGCGGCTGCCGGCTACCGGCCCGTCACCCTGGACAACCTCGTCCATGGGCACCGCTCCGCGGTACGCTGGGGGCCCCTGGTCGTGGGTGACCTGGCAGACCAGGCAGGGGTCGAGCGCCTGCTGCGCGAATACCAGATCGGTGCTGTGGTCCACTTTGCGGCTTACGCCTATGTCGGCGAATCCATGAGCGACCCCGGCAAGTACTTCGCCAACAACGTGGCCAACACCCTCAAGCTGCTTGATGCGATGCGGGCGGTCAATGTCGGACGCATCGTGTTCTCGTCGACCTGCGCCAGCTACGGCATCCCCGAGGCGGTGCCGATTGCCGAAGACCACCCGCAGCGGCCAGTCAATCCCTACGGTGAATCCAAGCTCTTCGTCGAGCGTGCGCTGCACTGGTACGGTGTCGCCCACGGCCTGCAGTGGACAGCGCTGCGCTACTTCAATGCCGCCGGCGCGGATCCGGACGGCGAGATCGGCGAGGACCACGATCCCGAAACCCATCTGATCCCGCTGGCGATCGAGAGCGCGCTGGGCAAGCAGGCCGAACTGCAGGTCATGGGCACCGATTACCCGACGCCCGACGGCACGGCGGTCCGCGACTACATCCACGTCAGCGACCTGGCTGATGCGCATGTGCGCGCGCTGGCCTATCTCGAGCGCGGCGGCGAGTCAGGCGCCTTCAACCTCGGGACCGGCCGTGGGCACTCCGTGCGCGAAGTAATTGCGATGGTTGAACGCATCAGCGGGGCCCAGGTCAACGCTCGCAATGCTCCCCGGCGCCCGGGCGATCCACCGGCACTGGTCGCCGCTCCGGGCCGTGCCCGCGAGACGCTCGGCTGGCAGCCCGAGCGCTCCGACTTGGAGACCATCGTGCGCACGGCCCACCGCTGGCACGAGTCGCAGGCCCAGCGGTCCGGTGCGCTCGCCGCAGCCTGAAGGAGCGGCAATGCGGACCGATGCGATGGAAATGGCACCCACTTTCTCCTCGTCTGTCGCGAGGCAGCAGCAGGAGCCTGATTTCAGCGAACGCCCGCGTGTCGCAGGCAAGTTCCTGTTCGTCGGAGAGCGCAAGTTATGGGTGCGCGGCGTGACCTATGGCACGTTTGCCCCTGGCCCCGATGGCGATGACTACCCGGCAGACAGCCAGCTGGAACAGGACTTCGCCGCCATGCGGGCTAACGCGATCAACGCCTTGCGTTGCTACACGGTGCCGCCGCGTCGCCTGCTCGATGCCGCCCAGCGGCATGGCTTGCGCGTGATGGTCGGCCTGCCCTGGGAGCAGCACATAGCCTTCCTCGACGAACCTGGCCGCGCCGACGACATCGTGCAACGGGTCGCTGACGGGGCCCGCGCCCTGGCGGGTCATCCGGCATTGCTGTGCTTCGCCATCGGCAACGAGATCCCGGCGTCCATCGTGCGCTGGCATGGGCGCCGTCGCGTCGAGCGCTTCCTCGAGCGCCTGTACCGCGCCGTCAAGGCCGTCGACCCTGGCGCCCTGGTGACCTATGTCAACTTCCCCACCACCGAATACCTGCAGTTGCCCTTCCTGGATCTGCAGTGCTTCAACGTCTATCTCGAGACGCGCGAACAGCTCGAGGCCTATTTCGCGCGCTTGCAGAACATCGCAGGCGAGAAGCCCCTGCTGATGGCCGAGATCGGGCTGGACAGTCGGCGCAACGGGCTGGACCAGCAGGCCGGGAGCCTGGACTGGCAGGTGCGCACCGCATTCGCCTCGGGCTGCTCCGGCGCCTTCGTGTTTGCCTGGACCGATGAGTGGCACCGCGGCGGCCACGAAATCGACGACTGGGATTTCGGCCTCATGACGCGCGAGCGCCAGCCCAAGCAGGCGCTCGCCTCGGTGCGCAGGGCCTACTCCGAGGTGCCCTTTCCGCCGGGCGTGGCCTGGCCACGCGTGACCGTGGTCGTGTGCAGCTACAACGGCGCGCGCACCATACGCGACACGATGGAAGGGCTGAAGAAGCTCGAGTACCCGAACTTCGAGGTCATCGTCGTCAACGACGGTTCCACCGACGCCACGCCACGCATCGTCTCGGAATACGAAGGCGTGCGTCTGATCAGCACCGAGAACCGGGGTCTCTCGGCAGCGCGCAATACCGGCTGGCAGGAAGGCAGCGGCGAGATCATTGCCTATATCGACGACGACGCCTATCCCGATCCGCACTGGCTGCATTTCCTGGCCTGGCGCTTTCTCCATGGCGACTGGGTCGGCGTGGGCGGGCCCAATATCGCTCCGCCGGGTGACGGACCGATCGCGGACTGCGTGGCCAATGCCCCGGGGGGGCCGGTGCAGGTCTTGCTGACCGACACCGAGGCAGAGCATATTCCCGGCTGCAACATGGCGTTCCGGCGCGATGCGCTGGCCGCGATCGACGGTTTCGATGTCCGCTACCGTGCTGCCGGCGACGATGTCGACCTGTGCTGGCGCCTGCAGGAGCGCGGCGGCAAGATCGGTTTTCATGCCGGCGCGATGGACTGGCACCATCGCCGCAACTCGCTCAGGATGTACTGGAACCAGCAGAAGGGTTACGGCAAGGCCGAGGCGCTGCTGGAGGAGAAATGGCCCGAGCGCTACAACGCCGCAGGGCATGTCGCCTGGGGCGGTCGGATGTACGGGCGCGGCTTCACCCTGCCGATTCCCGCCGGCCGCTCTCGTGTCTACGGTGGCGTCTGGGGCTCCAACGCCTACCAGTCGCTCTATGAGCCGGGACCGCTCACCTTGCTGGCCCTGCCGCTGATGCCTGAGTGGTATTTCTTGATCGCCGGCCTGGCCACCTTGACCTTGCTGGGCCTGTCGTGGGCTCCGCTGTTCATGGCCTTGCCGCTGCTGCTGCTGGCGCTGGCCGCTCCGGTCACTCAGGCGGCGCTTGCGGCAAGCCGTGCCCAGTTTCCGCTGCCAGCACGCTCGAGCGCTGAGGCGGTTCAGCGCTGGGTGCTGACTTTTGCCATGCATCTGCTGCAACCCTTGGCGCGGCTGATCGGACGGCTCAAGCATGGCCTGACGCCTTGGCGCCAGCGCGGGCAGGCGACGGCAGCGTCCGCTTCCGCGACGCCAGAGCAGATCTGGAGCGAGCAGTGGCGTTCGCCCGAGCAGTGGGTCGAGACGCTCGAGGCGGCCTTGCGGCAGCAGGACGCGATCGTGCGACGTGGTGGTCATTTCGACGACTGGGATCTCGAAGTCCGGGGCGGGCTGTTCGGCAGCTTGCGCGTGCTGGCGGCGGTGGAAGAGCATGGAGCAGGCAAGCAACTGGTGCGTTTCGCGCGGCGTTCCACCGTTCCGGCATTGACCCGGGTAGCCATTTGGGCCGGCGCGCTGCTCGGCGCCGGAGCGGTCCTGGGCGGTGGCTGGGTAGCCGCTGTGGTGCTGTTGGCCGGCGCGCTTGCATTGGCCGCTGCGGCGGTTCGTGACCAAGGGCGGGCCAGGCAATGCTGGGCGGCCGCGGTGAGCCTATGCTGCGCAAGTTCCAGCGCGTAGCAAGGCATGTGCGACGGCAGCGGCGCCTGCTCGCTGTCATCGTCCTGCTGACCCTGGCCTATTCAGGCCTGGCGGCGCTGCAGCCCTGGCCGCTCAAGTTGCTGGTCGACCATGCGCTGGGCGATGTCAGCTTGCCGGCCTTGGCCGGCCTCGATGCAGGCGAGCTGGTGCTGGCCGCGGCGGGCGCCTACTTGCTGCTGTTCGCGGTGCAGGCATGTTTCGACTCGGTGCTGGCCTACTGCTGGACACGCTCGGGACAGTCCATGGTGTTCGACCTCGCGACCGAGATGTTCGACAAGCTGCAGCGCGCCTCGCTGCTGGCACAGCAGCGCCGCACCGTGGGTGACTCGCTCAGTCGCCTGACCGGGGACTCCTACTGTCTGTACTCGCTCACCTCCGGCCTGCTGGTAGGGCCAGCGCAGCAGCTCACGACGCTGGTCGCGGTGGGCTCGGTGGCCTGGCAACTCGAGCCCTCGCTGACTGTGCTGACCTTCGCGCTTGCACCGGTGCTCGCGCTTTCGGCGCGCTTCTTTGGCAGCCGCATCAAGCAGGTCGCCAAGCAGGGCAGGGTCGTGCAAGCCGAACTGACCAGCCTGGTGCACCAGACTCTGGGCGCCATCCCCGTTGTGCAGTCCTTCAACCGTGCCGAACTCAATGTCGCGCTGTTCCACTCCAAGACCGATGCCGCAGTGGCGCTGGCTGGCCAGTCCCAGCTCGTCTCGGCTAGCTACGGTCTCATCAATACCGCGGTATTGGCCACCGGCCATGGCGTTGTGCTGTATTACGGCGCTGAACGGGTGCTGGCGGGTTCGCTGACAGTCGGGAGCCTGCTCGTCTTCGTCGCCTACCTGCGGACGCTGCAGGGCGCCGTGCGCGGACTGCTGGGGACCTGGGGTGAAGTCAAGAGCGCCGAAGCCAGCCTGGATCGCGTGCTCGAGGTGCTTGACGCGCCTGACGAGGTGGCGGATGCGCCTGACGCAATCGATTTGCCGCGCTCGGGCGAGCGCGGATCCCTGGTGCTGGAGTCGGTGTGCCTGGATTCCGTGCGCTTCGGCTACGAGCCCGAGCGCGCCGTGCTGGACGGCGTGTCGTTGAGCCTGCGGCCGGGCGAGAGGGTGGCCCTGGTCGGCAGCACCGGTTCGGGCAAGAGCACGCTGGCTGGATTGGTGCCGCGCTTCTTCGATCCCTGGCAGGGGACGGTCATGGTCAACGGCGTCGACGTGCGCCATGTCAAGCTGGCCAGCCTGCGCGCCGAGATATCGCTGGTGCTGCAGGAGACATTCCTGCTGCCGCTGAGCGTAGCCGAGAACATCGCCTACGGCAGGCCCGGCGCCACCCGGGCCGAGATCGTGGCTGCGGCCAAGGCGGCCAATGCGCACGATTTTATCGAACAGCTGCCGCAGGGCTACGACACCCTGCTGGGGGAGCGCGGCGCCACCTTGTCCGGTGGACAGCGGCAGCGCCTTACGATCGCACGCGCCATCCTGAAAGATGCGCCCATCCTGATCCTGGACGAGCCGACTAGCGCGCTCGATGCGGTGACCGAGCGCCAGGTGATGGAGGCGCTCGAGCGGCTGATGGCGGGGCGCACGACGCTGGTGATCGCGCACCGACTGTCGACCATTCGGCGAGCCGATCGCATCGTGACGCTGGACCAGGGCCGCATTGTCGAAACCGGAACGCATGACGAGTTGATTGCCCGGGAGGGCCCCTACCGGCGCTTCTACCTGGCGCAGTCACCCGCTGCGGCTGAAGGAGGAGCACCGTGAAGCCCTGGTGGCAGCGCCTGCTGGGCTACGCGCCAAAAGAGGCGTGGGGCCTGGGCGCTGTCGGCACGCTGACGCTGCTGTCAGTCGCCATCGAAACGCTCAAGCCCTGGCCGATGAAGCTGCTGGTCGACAACGTCCTGGAGGGAAAGGGCATGACCGGCGAAGTTGATGCGCTGCTCGAACGGATAAGTGGGGATGCGCCGACGGCCCAGGTGGGCTTGCTGGCCTTGGCCACCGTCCTGCTGGCTGTCGCCTCGAATCTGCTGGGGGCAGTTCAGCGCTATGTGCAAACCTTGGTCGGCGGGCGGATCCATTACCGGCTAGCCGAGGATGTGTTTGCGCAGTTGCAGCAGCTCAGCCTGAGTTTCCATGCGCGGTCGCAGGCAGGAGACCTGATGCGGCGGGTCATGAGTGACAGTGGATGCGTCAAGGACCTGATCCTGAGTGTCTGCCTGCCAGCGATCACCGCGCTGCTCTCCCTGGTCGCCATGTTCGGCGTGATGTGGGCGCTCAGCCCCATGCTGGCGCTGCTGGCACTGGTTGCTGCCGTGCCGCTGGTGTGGCTGATGCACTGGCTTTCCGGGCGCATGAGCGATACGGTCTATGTCCAGCAGCAAATGGAGGGCCAGCTGAATGCGGTGGCGGAGCAGAGCCTGGGAGCGCTCCCTCTGGTACAGGCCTTCGGGCGCGAGCGGCGCGAGCGCGAGCGTTTTCGAAAGGTCTCGCGCCAGACCCTGGGCGCCTACCTGTCGGCGTTGGCGCCACAGCTGCAGTTTCGCATCGGCGTTGGCGCTGTCATGGCTACAGCTACGGCGGCCCTGTTGACCCTGGGTGGCTTGCGGGTCATGGAAGGGGAGTTGACCATCGGGACGCTGCTGGTTTCCCTGTCCTACCTCGCTTCGCTCTATGCGCCGCTTGAGACGCTGGCCTACCTGTCGGTGAGCTACGCTGGCGCAGCTGCCGGAGCCAGAAGGGTCTTGGAGGTGCTCGATGCCACCGACAAGGTGTCGGACAAGCCGGACGCCATTGAGTTGCCTAAAGACGGGCAACGCGGCACGGTGCGGCTCGAGTCAGTGTGCTTCGGCTACGAGCCAGGGCACCCCGTGTTGAAGGACGTCACGCTCGAGGTTCGTCCGGGAGAAATGGTGGCGTTGGTGGGCGCGACCGGCTCCGGCAAGACGACGCTGGCCATGTTGATCTCGCGCTTCTACGACACATGGCAGGGCCAGGTGCTGGTCAATGGTGTGGATGTACGAACGGTCAAGCTCGCCAGCCTGCGGGCCGAGATTGCGCTGGTGCCACAAGAGCCCTTCCTGCTGCCGCTCAGCGTGGCCGACAACATCGCCTACGGCCGGCCAGATGCAAGCTGGGCTGAAATCGAAGCTGCAGCCAAGGCTGCGAATGCACACGAGTTCATCGAGCGTATGCCGCAAGGCTACGACACGGTGTTGGGCGAGCGCGGCGTGACACTGTCTGGCGGCCAGCGCCAACGTCTGTCGATCGCGCGCGCCTTGCTCAAGGACGCGCCGATCCTGATCCTGGACGAACCGACCAGCGCGCTCGACAACGAAACCGAGCGTTCGGTAATGGACGCTCTGCACCACTTGATGAAAGGCCGGACGACATTGATGATTGCACACAGACCGACAACGATTCAGCGCGCCGACCGAGAAGTCGTATTGAATGGTGGAGTCCTCTGTGGATTTGATTGGGGTAAAAATAGATCGACTCTAAAGTTTGGCCCCTAGAAATTTTAATGGATCTTAATTTAAGTTAATATTGTTTTGAATTTATTGAAGAGTATTAAATTATGAGCTGCATGCCGGCAAACGATGTCTATGGTATTTTGATTTAACTTCCTTGAATGGATATGATTAATCCGTTGAAAATCATTGTGACTGGGTATATCGCTCAGTATCCTTTGGGTGGTGTTTGCTGGGATTACCTTCAGTATGCGACTGGGTTGGCGCGCATGGGGCATGATGTTTATTATATTGAGGATACTGGGCAGTGGCCATTTAATCCGAGCGAGGCGGGTGTCTCGCCTGGATGTGAATTCAATGTTGAGTATTTAAAGGGTTTAATGGGTAGATTTGGTCTGGGCGACCGCTGGGCGTACTGTTTTTCACACGGCAGGGTCTGGTACGGAATGCCGGAATCTAAGAGACGAGAGGTCATGAAGTCAGCAGACGTGTTGCTCAATGTTTCTGGGGCTTTGTCCAGCTTGGACGAATTCGCAGGTGTGAGGCGCTTAGTCTATATCGATTCTGATCCTGTGTTTACGCAAATCAAGTTGGCAATAGGTAACGACTGGTTCCGCCGTCTGGTCGACTCGCACGACGTCCATTTTAGTTTCGGTGAGGGCCTGCCAGGCTGTGCTCCCGAAACGGGACATACATGGCATCCAACTCGCCAGCCGATCGTGCTGACGGACTGGTCATCCAGTACACCACGCGGAGAGGTGTTCAGCACTGTGATGAACTGGACCAGTTACGAGCCGGTCGTATTTTCCGGGAAGACATATGGGCAGAAGAATATAGAGTTTCAGCGCTTCATCGATCTGCCATCGTTGGTTGCGCCGGCATCGCTTGAACTGGCAGTCAATGCTGGCAAGACGGAGAAGACGCCGCGAGAACTCCTGTTACACAAGGGCTGGCAGGTCGTTGATCCAGATAGGGTTTGCCCCGATTATTTGTCGTATCGCGACTACATTGAGTCATCATATGGAGAGTGGAGCATCGCGAAGAATGGGTATGTGGCTGGGCGTTCGGGATGGTTCAGTTGTCGATCGGCCTGCTATCTGGCGGCAGGAAAACCGGTTGTTGTCCAGGATACGGGTTTCTCATCGGTCTTGCCTGTGGGCAAGGGTCTTCTCGCATTCACGGACATGGAGGAGGCAGTCGCCGCGATCGCCGATGTCCGTGCCCACTATCGTGAGCACTGCATTGCAGCAAGAGAGATTGCAGTCGAGTATTTCGACTCTACAAAGGTGCTTGGAAGGCTTATCGATGAGGCCATGCGGAAGGTGCCTGTCATAAGAGATGAAAACACAGCCTCTCGGGATGGAATCCATGCCGCTTGATGATAAGAAATCAGGAATCAGGGTCGTAGTACTTGGCTACGTGGTTCGTGGACCTCTGGGTGGAATGGTCTGGAGCAATCTACAGTACTTGATGGGTCTGGCAGCGCTTGGGCACGACGTTTGGTTCGTCGAGGATAGCGACGACTACGCGTCCTGTTACGACCCGACGAGACATGTAACTGATACCGATCCCACATACGGTTTGAAATTCGCACGAATGGTCTTCGATCGAATCGGTATGAGTCAGCGTTGGTCGTACTATGATGCGCATGCTGGTGTGTGGCACGGTCCTGCCGCTGAGAAGATAAAAAATGTTTTGCTCAGTGCAGACATGCTGATTGACCTTTGCGGCGTCAATCCGATGCGCGACTGGTTTCTCGAGATGCCAGTACGGGCTCTTGTTGATGAGGACCCGGTATTCACGCAGATTCGTCATTTGTCGGACCAAGCAGCGATGGGGCGTGCTCGCAGCCATAATGCCTTCTTTACCTTCGGTGAAAACTTCGGAAAGAAACTTTGTTCAATTCCTGATGATGGGCTGCCCTGGAAAAGTACAAGGCAACCTCTGGTCCTGGATTGGATAGTGCCCAGCCCAGGACATGCGGGTGGGGCTTTTAGCACGGTCATGCAGTGGGATAGTTATCCGGCGTGCCAGTACCAGGGTAGAGGTTTTGGCTTGAAGTCCCGCTCGTTCTTGGAGTACATAGATCTCCCAGTTCATGTAGGTGCCCCGCTTGAGATTGCGGTTGGCGGCGCATCGACGCCTCGCGAGCTGCTAATCTCCAAGGGTTGGCGATTAGCCGATTCGCTCGAAATGACGCGCGATCCATGGATTTATCAGGATTTTATCTCTGCGTCCAAGGGCGAGTACAGCATCGCGAAACATGGCTACGTAGTCAGTCGCAGTGGATGGTTTAGCGAACGGAGTGTGACTTACCTGGCTTCTGGCAGGCCGGTGGTGGTGCAGGACACGGGATTTTCCGAATGGCTTCCTATTGGTGAGGGAGTCATCGGATTCTCCTCCTTTAAAGAGGCAGCTGCGGGTATAGAGGAGGTTGGCCTCCGTTATGAATTTCATTGTCGTCGTGCACGGCAATTGGTCGACGAGTTCTTCGATGCGCGCATCGTGTTGCCAAAATTGATTGATCAGGCATTCGATCAGGCTAGAGGTGGGTGATCGTGACTGAGAGATATTCACTTCCCAGAAGAGGCCGGCCGTTGGTGGCATTTTTCGATCATGCCGATTCATTCGAGGACTTCTACACCCACTACGGTGTAAGCCACCAGAGCTTTGCAAGCGAGTGGCACGGGAGTGGAAATCATGCATTCGTGCGGCTCATTCAGGGTTCAATCGCTGACGTCATATGGTATGAGTTTTCGCTCAGCCCGACGATACGGGCGGCAGTCCACTCTTGGTGCGGCTGCCGTGTTCGCTTCGTGTCTACCTCATGGCTACACCAAGCCATGTGGCACACCTTTTATCTGTCCCGTCATGCATGGCGACTGCAGCCATTCAAGAGTTTATATGCATTTCTTGCTTCATATTCAGCAAGCCTATCGTTGGATTTTTTTATCAACCTGATTAGAGATAGGGCGGATATATTATTCTGCCAGGATTACTCGAACGGACGGTTTGACCTGCTGATTGTGCTGGCGCGGTTGCTCGGAATTCGGGTCGTGGCCTATCATGCCGGCAGTAGTCCAGAGCGTTACATCGGCAAGCTTTTCAAACGGTTTACGATCAAGCGTGCCGATCGGATTCTGGCTTCAAGCCGCCGTGAAGCAGAAATGTTGGTCGCTCGCTTTGGTGTTGCCAGGGAGCGAATATCCGTCTTGTTGACGCCAATCGACACGGAAGCATTCAGGCCAATCGACAGAGCTGAAGCATGCAAGATCGCTAAATTGGAGCAAGAACACCGTTACATACTTTATGTCGGGCGTCTAGATGACCGTGTTAAGCGCATATCGATGCTGATTGACTGCTTTGGAAGGGTGGCTGGCAGATTTGAGCAGGCAGTTTTGCTGATTGCAGGTGACGGGAACGATCGAAAGCTGCTTGAGGGGCGAGCCCGTAAGCTACCCAGTGGTAAGGTTCGGTTCCTGGGCTGGCGTAGTGGCGCCGAACAACTGGCACCGCTTTATGCTTTGGCCGACTGCCTCGTCCTCGTCTCGCGTAGCGAGGGGTTCCCGACTGTTGTCGGTGAGGCAATGGCATGTGGCACGCCCGTCATCGCAACCGATGTGGGCGGTGTGAGCGAGCTTGTTGCTGACGGTTCGAATGGGTGGTTGTTGGAACCTGAGTCGGACGAAGCGATAGCCGAGAGCCTTGCCGCTGCATTGGCAGAGGCCCTGTCCATCGGAGAGGAAACTGTCGCGATGCGCCGCCACGCGAGAAGTTCGGCGCTGAATCAGGTTTCCCATGCCGCCGTATGTGGCCAACTCAAATCCCTTCTCGAGAGCGAGAGATGACAGCTGATTCCCTAAGCGCATCTGTATTGCTCATCGCAAACCCGTTTCAATTGCCGAGTTCCCAGCGGGTGTGGGGTACCGGAGGCTGGCAGCCTCCGGAAATGCGTGAGGCGCTCGACTGGCTATGCTTGGTCAGGGGACTTGGCTGGGGTGTCAAGCTGGCGTTTCCTGATGCTGCTTCAATCGCACGCGGACTGTCGGCCGAGCTCCGCTGGATCATCGTTGCCTGCGATCCTGATGAACTGACAGGTGATTCCGTCAAACTACTGCGAGAGGCCCTAGTTGCAACACCGGCGTTGCTGCTTGGAAGAGTTGCTGCACGGGCAAGTGAATGGTCAGCGCTCGGAGGTGTGTGGAAGACGGGGAATCTCATCCGAGGCCGATCCCTTTCATGGAATGGTGATTGCGCACAGCAGTGGCAGGCGCGAAATGAACTATCAGGCATGTCGGTCTCATGTGATGCTGGGGGCGAGGTGCTGGCATGCCTTGACCAGTTGCCGATAGTCGTGGCAAGGAGGCAAGGGCGAGGAACTGTGCTCACGCTGGGATTTCACCCCAGCGAGATTCGGGATGCTGATGGCTGTGGGACGGCTCTGCTGCGCAAATGCCTTATCTGTGCCAGCTTGCAGCCGGTCGCTTGGTTCGATCTGTCCAACACTATGGCACTGCGAATGGATGATCCCGGGGCAGCGCAAAGCGTCTATCTTTCATCCTGGTCCTATCGCCAACTTGGTCGCCAGGAATGGGGCCAGGTAATGGATATCCTGGACACCCACTTGGCCACGCTGTCTGTAGCTTACGTAGGGGGGTGGGTTGACGACGGTGATCCGAAAAGAGGGAACTTGCGCGTAGGCGGGAACGATGTCGAAAGGGTTGCAGGGCAGATACACCCTTCTGCAGAGGTCGTATACGAGGATATTGCTGGGCAGTTTCCGGGGACCATTCATGACTACGCTGGCCAGTATGACTCACTCCGGAAGGGTCAGGATCTCGGACTGATAGATATCGAGCTCCATGGATATACCCACATGAACCCCGACCTGAGAGCCTGGTCTGTCGCACCCGATCGTTACTCTTCTGTGCACTGGTTCAGGGAGTTGGGGGCATACGGTGATCGCCTGGCCGGTCGGCCTGTGGAGCATCCAGTATTCAAGGGGATGTCGGAGATTGAAAGGCGATTTGGCGTGAAGCCTTCTACTCTAATCTGTCCAGGAGACGAGTGGAGCCAGATCGCTCTGGAACTTGCTCTGGACGGTGGTGTTCAATCCATAAGCAGCTATTATTACGCCTTCCGATTTGGTGGAAGATTTTGCTGGTCTCAACATCTATGCGCGCCGTATCTGGATGAACCAGATTCAAGCTGGCTTGATTCTGGGTTGCCGGTCGTCGGTTATTTCCATGATGCCGAGATATCGCAAAAAGGTAGTCAGTGGCTGGAGAGCTGCTTAAGCGAGTGGCAGCATCTTGGGATGCAAAGATTTGTTTCTCTTCGGGTCTTGTCGGAGATATATTCAGGAAGATTGGTCCTTGATGCACGCGAAGAGGGTTGGGTTTTGTTGTTTGATTCTGTGCCGCGGAAGTTCTCGGATTGCAG
>JBDLTM010000007.1:0-22352 GCA_039805805.1 Pseudomonadota bacterium
CGTCAACGTCACGCCCGACTCCTTCTCGGACGGCGGCCGTCACGACGATCCGGCGCGCGCGCTGGCGCATGCCGAGCAGCTGCTGAAGGACGGCGCGACCATCCTCGACATCGGCGGCGAGTCGACCCGTCCCGGCGCGCCGCCGGTGCCGCTGCAGGATGAGCTCGACCGCGTGCTGCCGGTGTTGCACGAGGCGCTCAAGCTCGGCGTGCCGCTCTCGATCGACACCTACAAGCCCGAGGTGATGCAGGCCTGCCTCGACCTGGGCGCCGACATCATCAACGACGTCTGGGCGCTGCAGCGGCCCTTCCAGCACGGGCAGGGCAGCGGCGTCGAGGTGGTCGCAAGCCACCCCTACTGCGGCGTCTGCCTGATGCACATGCACCTGGAGCCGCAGTCGATGCAGATCGCGCCGATGAGCGGCGACGTGGTGCCGCAGGTGGCCGGTTTCCTGGCGCATCACGCCGGGCTGCTGCGCGCGCGCGGCGTCGCGCCCGAGCGCATCGTGCTCGACTACGGCATCGGCTTTGGCAAGACGGTCGAGCAGAACTTCGCGCTGCTGGCGCGCCAGCACGAGCTGCTGGCGCTTGGCTACCCGCTGCTGTCGGGCTGGTCGCGCAAGTCCTCGCTCGGCGCCGTCACCGGACACGAGCTGCCGCGCGAGCGCGTCGCCGCCAGCGTGGCCGCGCATCTGCTCGCGATCGAGCGCGGCGCCAGGGTCGTGCGCGTGCACGACGTGCGCGAGACGGTCGATGCGATCAAGGTCTGGCAGGCGGTCGTCGCGCAGCAGCGATAATCGCCAGGATAAGCAGGGGAATCAACATGACTCGCAAGTATTTCGGCACCGACGGCATCCGTGGCACCGTCGGCATCCATCCGATCACACCCGACTTCGTGCTGCGCCTGGCGCACGCGGTCGGCCGCGTGCTCAGGCAGAAGGAAGCGCGCCCGCTGGTGCTGATCGGCAAGGACACCCGGATCTCGGGCTACATGCTGGAGTCCGCACTCGAGTCCGGCTTCAACTCGGCCGGCGTCGACGTGCTGCTGCTCGGACCGGTGCCGACGCCGGCGGTGGCCTACCTGACGAGGGCCCAGCGCGCCAGCCTGGGCGTGGTGATCAGCGCCAGCCACAACCCGTTTGCCGACAACGGCATCAAGTTCTTCAGCGCCCAGGGGGCCAAGCTGCCCGACGAATGGGAGCTGGCGGTCGAGGCAGCGATTGCCGAGCCGCGCGTCTGGGCCGACTCGGCCTCGCTGGGCCGCACCAAGCGCCTGGATGACGCGGCTGGCCGCTACATCGAGTTCTGCAAGAGCACCTTCGACAAGGACCTCAGCCTGCGCGGCCTGAAGATCGTGGTCGACGCGGCGCATGGCGCGGCCTACCAGATCGCGCCCAAGGTCTTCCACGAGCTCGGCGCCGAGGTGGTCGCGATCGGCTGCAGCCCGGACGGCCTCAACATCAATGCCGGCTTTGGCGCCACCCATCCCGAGGCGCTGGTCGCAGCGGTCGAGCAGCATGGTGCCGATTTCGGCATCGCGCTCGACGGTGACGCCGACCGGCTGCAGCTCGTCGATGCCCAGGGGCGGCTCTACAACGGCGACGAGCTGCTCTACCTGCTGGCCGACGAGCGGCTGGCGCGCGACGAGGTGGTTCCAGGCGTGGTCGGCACGCTGATGACCAACATGGCGGTGGAAGTTGCGCTCAAGGCACGTGGCGTCAAGTTCGTGCGCGCCAGGGTGGGCGACCGCCACGTCCTGGAGGAGCTGCACCGCCATCACTGGCTGCTGGGCGGCGAGGGGTCCGGCCATCTGCTGGTGCTCGACCGCCAGACCACCGGCGACGGGCTGGTATCCGCCTTGCAGGTGCTGCAGGCCTGCGTGCGCAGCGGCAAGACCCTGGCCGAGCTGCTGGCGGGCGTCGAGCTGTTCCCGCAGGTGCTGATCAACGTGCGGCTGCAGCCGGATCAGGACTGGAAGAACAATGCGGCGCTGCAGGCAGCGATTGCGGCGGCCGAGGCCGAGCTCGGCGAGACCGGCCGCGTGCTGATCCGGGCCAGCGGCACCGAGCCGCTGCTGCGCGTCATGGTCGAGGCGTGCGACGCCCGGCAAGCCCAGGCGCTGGCCGAGCGCATGGCAGACGCCGCGCGCGGCTGATCTTTCCGCCAGGCCCGCGCAGCCTGGCACAGGCGACTGCAAAGGCAAAAGGCCGCCATCAAGTGGCGGCCTTCGAGTCGGGCTTGAAGCGCTCAGTCCTTGGCTGCGAGCTCCTGGGCATGGCTTTCCAGCACCAGCCTGTCCACGCTGGCCAGCGGCAGGTTCATGAACAGCTCGAGACGCTGGTGCATGCGAAGCATCAGTTGCCTGAAAAGCTCGAGCAGCTGGTCGTGATCGCCCTCGGCCAGCAAGGGGTCGGGATAGCCCCAGTGCGCGATGGCCGGATGGCCGGGCCAGATCGGGCAGGGTTCGCCATGGGTGCCGTCGCAGACCGTGATCACCAGGTCCATGTGCGGCGCATCGGGGCTGCTGAACTCGGACCAGTTCTTGCTGCGCAGCCCCTCGGTGCTGACGCCCGCGCTTTTCAGGGCCTCCAGCGCCAGGGGATGGGGCTGATGATCCGCGCTGGCCTGCGAGCCGGCCGAGTAGGCCCGAAAGCGCGATCCGCCGACATGGTTCAGGATCGCCTCTGCCAGGATGCTGCGCGCGGTGTTGTGCGTGCAGAGGAACAGCACATTGATGGGCGGATGGTCGGTCATGGACTGCTGTCCTGGGTCAATAGACCTGGGGCACGATCATCGAGTCGGGCACCGGGTGGCGGATGTAGTCGGGATTGCGCACGCGGGCTGGCAGCACAACCTCGGGCTTGTCGATCTCATGGTAGTCGAACTGAGACAGCAGGTGTTGGATGCAGTTGAGCCGCGCCTTCTTCTTGTCGTCGGCCGGCACGATCCACCAGGGAGCTTCCTCGATGTGGGTGCGCTCGAGCATGGTTTCCTTGACCTGGGTGTAGGCCTCCCAGCGCCGGCGCGATTCCAGGTCCATCGGGCTGAGCTTCCACTGCTTGAGAGGGTCGTGGATGCGGCCCAGGAAGCGCAGGTGCTGCTCGTCGTCGCTGATCGAGAACCAGTACTTGATGACCTTGATGCCCGAGCGCACCAGCATGCGCTCGAACTCCGGCACCGAGCGGAAGAATTCCTCGTATTCCTCGTCGCTGCAGAAACCCATCACCTTCTCGACGCCGGCGCGGTTGTACCAGCTGCGGTCGAACAGCACCATCTCGCCGGCAGCCGGCAGGTGGGTGACGTAGCGCTGGAAATACCACTGGGTGCGCTCGCGGTCGTTCGGGGCCGGCAGCGCGACGACGCGGCAGACGCGAGGATTGAGCCGCTGGGTGATGCGCTTGATCACGCCGCCCTTGCCGGCGGCGTCGCGTCCCTCGAACAGGATCACGACCTTCTGCCTGGTCGCGGCCACCCAGTCCTGAAGCTTGACGAGCTCGCCCTGCAGCTTGAACAACTCGCGGAAATAGGCCATGCGATAGGCCTTGTGCTCATCGGTGTTCTTGTCGCCGAGATCGGCCTCCAGGCCTTCTGGGTTGCGGTCCTCGATTTCCAGCTCGAGTTCTTCGTCGTAGCTGTCGAGCAGGTCGCGCTCGATGCGCTTGATCAAGTCTTCGTGGTTGGAGGCGGCCATGAGAATCCCCGGATGGTTTCTTCCCATAGTAGGACTGTTGTGTGTCAGAACGATGACAGTTGCCTTGCCGTGATGGCCTGAGCGCTCCCGAAGCGCGCTGGCAGGGGTGTTGTCATCTTTCTGACATCAAGAACGGGCAAGCCCCGGCCTATCATTCCAGGCCGATGTTCCACATCCTGTCTTCCAGGAATCGTTCCCATGACCGTGATCGTGATAGCCAACCCCAAGGGCGGGGTGGGCAAGTCTACCCTGGCCACCAACGTGGCCGGCTACCTGGCCCGTCGCGGCCACAGCGTCCTGCTCGGTGATGCCGACATCCAGCAGTCATCCAGCGGCTGGCTGGCGCTTCGACCATCCGAGGCGCGCCCCATCCTGTCCTGGGATGCCTCCTCTGCCGAGGCGCTGCGACCTCCCAAGGGCACGACGCATGTGGTGCTGGACACCCCGGGCGGCTTGCATGGCAAGCAGGTCAAGGAAGTGCTCAAGCGGGCCGACAAGCTGCTCATCCCCCTCCAGCCCAGCTTGTTCGACATGTTGGCCACGCGTGCCTTCGTCGACGACCTGCAGGAGCGGCGCCGAGCCGCCGGGCTCGACATCGGCGTGGTGGGGATGAGGGTCGACCAGCGCACCATCGCTTCGGAGAACCTGCGCGACTTCTGCGAGGGCCTGGGCTTGCCGGTGCTGGGCTATCTGCGCGACACGCAGAACTACATCCGGCTCGCGATGCGTGGCCTGACCTTGTTCGATGTCCAGCCCGGCCAGGTCGCCAAGGACCTCGAGCAGTGGCAGCCGATCTGCGACTGGCTCGAATCCTGATTCGTTCAGCGCGCTCCGTCGTTCGGCCGGGCCGGAACTGCCGTTTTAATGAATGTGACTTTTCGGGGCGCTAGTCTCATGGATTTTGGAGCCAGAACCCATGAACAAGCGATTAGTTGCCGGATTCGTCCTGTCCCTGTGTGCGGCCGCTGCACAAGCCCAGTCCTTCTCCTTCGGACTCTGGGGCGACATGCCCTACAGGAAGTCCGGTGACATGGTCAAGATGCCAGCCCTGTTGCGCAGCATCAACGCCTCCGACATCTCGTTTTCTATCTACGATGGCGACATCAAGGATGGCAGTTCGCCTTGCAGCGACGATGTCTACACGCAGGCGCTGCAGATGTTCGCCCAGATGAGGAAGCCGGTGGTCTATGTGCCAGGAGACAACGAGTGGACCGATTGCCACCGCAAGACCAATGACGGCTACGATCCGCTCGAGCGCTTGGATCATCTGCGCAAGGTCATGATTCCGAGCACCCGCAGCCTGGGCCAGCAGCAGATGGAGCTGACCCGCCAGGGCAAGTTGGGCGAGAAGTTCGTCGAGAACACCCGCTTCAATCACCGCGACATCGAGTTTCTGACGCTCAACCTGCCGGGATCGAACAACAATCTGGTGCTCGACGCGAAGGAATGCAGCAACAAGAGCGTGCGCACCCCCAGCCAGTGCGAGGCGGCAAATGCCGAGCATGCCGAGCGTGATGCCGCCAATATCGCCTGGTTGCGCGAGGGCTTTGCCAAGGCCAGCGCAAGCAAGGCGCGCGGCATCGTGGTGGTGATGCAGGCCGATCCGGGCTTCGACCTTCCCGAAACCGAGGAGATCGATGAAAGCCGGGCTCCCGGTGTCAGCGGCTACCGTCGCTTCGTCGAGGCCCTGGTGGCCGAGACTGAACGCTTTGCCGGCCAGGTGCTGCTGGTTCATGGCGACACGCATTTCTTCAAGGTCGACAAGCCGCTCTACAGCCCCACTAAGCTGTTGTCCAACCTGACCCGTGTCCAGACCTTTGGCAGCCCGTCCATCCACTGGGTGCGCATCGTCGTCGAGCCCACGACGCAGCATGTCTTCAACATCGTTCCGGTGATCGTGCAGCAGTAAGCACGAAGGGGCTCTGGCGAGCCCCTTGCAGGCAAAGCTGCGCCAGTCCCGTCAGTGACGGGTGGCGCGATGATTTCCCATGAGTTCGGTTTCAGTTGCTGCCCAGGGACAGCATCATCAAGGTGCGGCCATGCTCCTCGGTCTCGCCGAAGGGCTTGAAGCCGAACTGGGCAAAGCGCTTGCGGTGCCGGGTAGAGACCAGCAGGATGCCGCTGCCGAACTGCGCCCTGGCCCATTCGATGCGGGCCTGCACCAGGGCGCGGGCAATACCGCGCCCCCTAGCAGGCTCGGCGACGGCCGACAGGTAGAGAACATGGGTGTTCGAGGCCCAGTCAGCCGCCTTGATGCCACCGACTCCCACCAGTTCGCCTTCAAGGCGAGCTATGAAGAAGCGACGGTAGAAAGGAGGATCGGCGGGAGCGAGAACGGACTGGATGCGTTCAACGCTGTAGCGCTCGGGTTCGTTGAAGGCGCTGGCGAGCAGATTGGCTGCGGCGCCCACCGCCTCGCTGTCACCCGCATCCAGTTCGGAGATTTGCAGATCCATGCTCATGAGAAGGCTCCAGATCGAACGGGGATACCGGTTCAGCGCGCCTTGAGGAATTCCTCGACCTCGAGCAGCACGAGCTCGTTGTCGTCGGCCTGGTTCGGAGAGCGGCTGCTCGAGAAAGGCAGGTTGTTGTCGTTGCCGACCACGATGTGGCGGCTGTCGACCACGTCCACGTTCTCGATCGTGAAGAAGGGGAACTGCAGAATGCCGTCGGTCAGCGGCTTGCGCGCCAGGCGGTTCGGGTCCTGGATGTCGAGCAGGTCGATGTAGGCGATCTTGCGCACGAAGCCGCCCGCGTTGCTGTCGTTGAACTCGACCTTGTAGACCCGCTTGAACTTGGGCAGATCGTGGAAGCAGTCCTTGCGCTTCTCGCCCGCCGGGCAGGCCTTGTCGGGCGTGCCTTCGCCGTTGTCCCGCTCGATGATCAGCCCGGTGCTGTCGTCGATCAGGTTGAAGTCACCGATCGCATGGTGCTTGGCTTCCAGGGCGAACTTCCAGTGGCGGCCGGTCCATTTCTCGTTCTTGACGTCGAACTCGAGCACGCGCAGATAGGACTTGCCGTCCTGGCTTTCGGTAGCCTTGGCAGCCTCGTCCCACAGCGCACCTTCGAGCAGGGCGTACAGCTTGCTGCCGTCCTTCGACGCTGCCATGCCTTCGAAGCCCTTGGAGCGCAGCACCTCGAACTTGACCTCGCCGCCCGGAGCAGCCGGTGTGCGGACCGCCGGGTGGTCGGGCGAGCGCACGGTCTTGCCATCGACCTGGGTCTCGTAGACGGCCTGCACGCGGCCCTTGAGGTCGGCCTTGATCAGGTAGGGGCCGAATTCGTCGGCGATCCAGAGCGCGCCACCAGCGAACTGGAAGCTCTCGGTGTCGAAGTCGGAGCCGGTCAGGTAGCGCTGCTTCGTAGCCTCGTTGGCGATGCGGAACGGCACCTTCTTGTCCGGGTCGTGCAGGAAGACGGTTTCCAGGCGCTTGAACTGGCCGCTCTTGAAGTCGACCGCGTAGCGGTTGAGGTAGAGCATGAAGTCGGGCGAGTTGGCCTTGTTGCCGGCGCCGTTGTCGGTCAGGATCCAGAAGCTGCCGTCGGCCATGTGCTTGATGCCCGAGTGGCCCTGGGCCGGCTGGCCCTTGAATGGCAGCGAGACCCCTGTCGGGCGGCCAGCCGACAGACCTTCTATGCTGCCGATCTTCTCGACACGCGCCGGTGTAGTGAACTTGCCGCTGACCTGCAGGTCGGCCTGGGCATTCCTCGGCGCCGGAATCATGGTCTGCGCCGGCAGCACGGCGTGGCCGGCCAGGGTGGCGGTATAGGCGGTCTGGGCCGAGCTCGCCAAGGGGACCATGCCAACGGATGCCAGGACGATCGCGGCCAGCGTGGGGTTGAGGACATTTGACGAGGAGGTCATTGTGCTAGTTGGGACAGATGAAATGAGATGAGTCGAGGTCAGCCCTGGATTGTTTTGTGCCTTCATGTCGGGGCCTTGTCATGCAGGTGAAGTTTTCGTGAACGGGCGCAGGAGGTGCTCTATCCACCGGATGGCATTCGGACGTCCAGGGGGCAGGTCTGCTGCGACCGCTCCAGAATGCTGGCCAGCAACGGCGGAATCTCGAACAGCGCCCGGTTGTCGATCCTCTTAACGTTGGCGCGGTATTCGTCGAGGCGCTCCGTCAGCTCTTGGACGGCGCGTGCCATGGTGCGCAGGCTGTTGTGGACCACGCCCAGGCCATGCTCGCGCACCCAGCTGGCGTTGTAGCGCTCCTGCGGCATGGTCCAGGCGTTGTCGACCACGATCACCGGGAGGCCCTGCTGTACCGCCTCGCTGAGGCTTCCCGGGCCTGGCTTGCCGATGAAGTAGTCGGCCAGCTGCATGTAGTAGGGGATGTCGCGGCTGAATTCCACGATCAGCCTGGGTGCAGAAGCCGGTTCGGCGCGCAGCTGTCTGGCCAGCGCGCGGTTGTGGCCGCAGACCAGGATCAGCTGCCGGTCCGCCAGCTGGCGCGCAATGCCCAGCATGGCCTTGGAGCCGTGGCCGCCAAACATCACGATGCCAGTCTCGCGCGCCGGGTCTAGCCCATGCCGGACGCGCTCCTGGGCCGGGTTGCTCATCCGGGGACGGTAGAAGTCGGGCCGGATGATCATGCCCGAGGTGGCATGGATGCGGTCTTCGGCATGGCCCATGGCACGGGCTTGCTCGACGGCCTTGGACGTGCCGCAGATGAAATGCTGCTCCTGGTCCGGTTCGATCCAGAAATGCGGTGGCAGGTCGGCCAGGTCTGTCAGCACGGTCACATAGGGCACGCCCGGCAGCGTCGATTTCAGGCTGTCATGGAGCGATCGATTGAAGTTGGGCACCAGCGAGACCACGATGTCGGGCTCGGTGCGCAGCCAGTGCTGCTGCAGCTGACGCGTCAGCATCGGATGGCCCAGCCGGATCAGGCCTTGCAGCAGCTTGAGTTCCTGCGCCATGCCCAGGGTCCAGCCGCGCGCCAGGCGCCGGTTGTACCAGTCCTCGGGCGCGCTGCCGGTCAGCATGCGGAACCGGTCCTGCGGGTCCAGCACCTCGAACAGGTTCACCAGGCGTACCTGCCAGCGCGGATCCTGGGCCTGCAGGGCTCCGCAAAGCGCCTGCGCCGAGGCCAGGTGCCCGCCGCCGGCCTTGAAGTAGACGAGATCAATCGTGCTCATGGGCGGCGCAGCAAGGGTTCGCCGGCACGCAGCCGGCTGCCGCTATCGATGCTCTCGGCGAGCTCCACCCCGGGCGGGGCGATCACGATGATGGTCGAGCCATGCTCGAACCAGCCCATCTCCTCGCCCTTGGCCAGGCTGGCCTCGCAGGGGATCACGTTGGGGCCGCGGTAGCGCAGGTTGAGCGGAACGTCGAGGAAGCGAAAGCGCATGCTCGCCACCAGGACCGCCGCCACCGGAACGATCAGCAGCGGCGTGCCGTCGGATTTCAGCCTGGCCTCGATCACGGCGCGCTCGTTGCGGCAGAACAGGTGTTCGACGCGCTGGAGCGCAACCGGATTGACGTTCCAGGTGTCACCCGAGATATAGGTCACGCGCTCGACCATGAGGTCGTGCGGCGCGTGGAAGCGGTGGTACATGCTCGAGGTCAGGCGCAGCGTGACAAAGCGGCCGTCTCGGTAGCGTTCTGCCAGCTTGGACGAGCCGAGCAAATCTTCAAGCGGGTAGGACATGCCCTTGGCCTGCAGCGCCTGCATGCCCATGAGGGAGCCGCAGGCGCCGACGATGGCGTCGCAGGGGCTGGCGATGATTTCAGGCCTGGGATCGAAGGGGCGGGCACCGGACTTGAGTTCGCGAGTGAAGCAGTCGTGCAGGCTGTCGAAGCGCTGCTGCTTCGAATCGCTCAGGTCGAGCTCGGTGAACAGGCGCCAGACCGCGATTGAGAACCGCGTCAGCAGCGGGCTGCGCAGCTGGCTGTACCAGCCCATGAAGTGCGTCAGCGCGATGCGCGGTACGCGGTTGGTCAGCAGGAAGTTGAGGTCTTCCTGCAGCAGCAGGCGGTCGCGCAGTCGGATGGTGTTCATGGGCTTGTCAAATCAGATGCGTACAACTGTCACCGTTCACTTTGAAAGGCTCATGACATGTCCGTAGAGATCGCCCTGGGCGCTGCCGCGCTGCTGGCTGCCTTCCCCCGCTTGCGCCGCAGGCTGCAGCTCTCGCGCGCCAAGCATCCCTCGCTGGCCGGGCATTCGCGCATGGCCAAGCGTGTCGCCAGGCTGGTGCCGGGCTATGGCTACGACGAGCAGGAGTTTTTCGGCGTCGATGGCGCACCGGCCGAGGTGCAGGACAGGCGCCGCAATGGCTTCGAGCTGCTGTCGCGCCATCTGCGCGAATCGGCTCCCGCGACGCTGGCATTGACGGCGCAGGCCCGCGAGGGCTTGTCCGACCTGCAGCTGACCGGGCGCTACCGCGTGCCCTTCCAGTTCAGCGATCACGTGCGCGGCAAGCTGCCGATTGGCGCCTTCTGGCAATCGGCCACGGGCGTGCAGCTGCGCGATCTCGACGGCAACCGCTACTACGACCTGACCGGTTCCTACGGCGTCAACGTCTTCGGGGTCGATTTCTACAAGTCCTGCATGGAGGAGGGCGCCCTGCTGGGCTCGGCGCTGGGTCCGGTGCTGGGCGGCTACCACCCCTGCGTGGGCGAGGTGGTCGAGCGCCTGCGCGCCCTCTCCGGCCTGGACGAGGTGAGCTTCCACATGTCGGGCACCGAGGCCGTGATGCAGGCGGTGCGCCTGGCGCGCTATCACACCGGCCGTAAGCACCTGGTGCGCTTCACGGGCGCCTACCATGGCTGGTGGGAGGACGTGCAGCCCGGCCCCGGCAACCCGCTGCCGCCGCGCGAGACCTACACCTTGCGGGACATGGACGAGCGAGCGCTGCAGGTGCTGCGTACGCGCCGGGACATCGCCTGCGTGCTGGTCAACCCCCTGCAGGCCCTGCACCCCAACCGCAACGCGCCGGGAGACTCGACCCTGGTCGATGGCAGCCGCAGCGCCGGCTTCGACCGTGACGCCTACACCGCCTGGCTGCGGCGGCTGCGCCAGGTCTGCAGCGAGCGCGGCATCGTGCTGATCTTCGACGAGGTCTTCGTCGGCTTCCGGCTGGCGCCAGGTGGCGCGCAGGAGTATTTCGGCGTCCAGGCCGACCTGGTGACCTATGGCAAGACGCTGGGCGGCGGACTGCCGGTCGGCGTGGTCTGCGGCCAGTCCGCGCTGATGCGCCGCTTCAAGCCCGGCCGCCCCGCCGACCTGTGCTTCGCGCGCGGAACCTTCAACGCCCATCCCTATGTCATGGGCGCGATGCTGGCCTTCCTGCGCCGGCTCGAGACGCCCGAAGTCCGATCGATCTATCAGGATCTCGACCAGCGCTGGAGCGCTTGGGCCGAGCGCTTCAACCAGGCGCTGCGGGATGGGGAGCTGCCGGTGCGGATCGATGCGCTGTCGTCGATCTGGACCGTGAGCTACACCCAGCCTTCGCGCTACCACTGGATGCTGCAGTACTACCTGCGCGAGCAGGGACTGGCCTTGAGCTGGGTCGGCACCGGGCGCATCGTCTTCAGCCTGAACTATTCCGATGCCGACCTGGCCGAGGTCATGCGCCGCTTCGTCGGGGCATGCTGCCGCATGCAGGCCGATGGCTGGTGGTGGAGCAGTCCCGGGCTCTCGCACCTGTCGATCCGGCGCAGGCTGTTGAGCGAGATGCTGCAGAAGCGTCTTTCGCGGGCCTGATCAGGAATCATTCGTTCGAAAATAACCAGTCCTGAAGTATTTTTGTCACATCCTGTGTCCACAATTCCTGCAGATCCATGCACGAGCATGACAAGGCTGCTGAGGGACAGAAAATGAAAGCGGAGACAATCGTCAGGACAATCACGCAGGCCATGCTGGCATGGTGGAGCAGCATGAATGCCTGCGAGGAAACCGGATCGCACCATCTGGATCGCCCCAGGCTGGGGGTCTGGTTCTCGATTGCGCTGCATCACAGCAGCTGGCCCGAATCGGCACGCCGCCGCTGAGGCAAGAAAAAAACCGGCGCTCGGCCGGTCTGATCGGTGCAAGGCGGCTCTTTCGGTTCAGCTCGTCCTGTGGCCGGGGTCGAGCAGCTGGCCGCGCAGCAGATAGAGCGGTGCCTTGTGGTAGAGCATGATGTCGTGGAAGGGGTCGGTCAGGATCTTGCTCACCCAGACCAGGCCGGTCTGGACATCCTTGAGCGCGAACAGCTGCAACATGCGGAACAGCAGTCCGCCGATGCCGACGGCAAACCACATCAGGCCCACGTTGTGGGCAAAGCCGCGCCAGTCGGCATGGGGTTCGAGCAGTCCCAGCAGGTCGGGCTGCCAGACCAGCAGCAGCGGCGACAGGGCCCAGATCGCCATCAGCACCACCTTGCGCTGCAGGTTGTAGCCGACCTTGATCTCTTCCTTGTATTCGTGGCTGGCCTGGTTGACCTCGTCGTAGCCCTTGGGCTCGAAGAAGAAATGGCCGCTCTGGCGCGTCAGCATCGAGACCAGCCAGGCGACCAGCGCGGCCATCGCCGGGTCGGTGAAGACCAGCGCATAGGACAGCAGGAAGCTGATCGCGCTGATCAGGTGCAGGGTCTGGTTGATGCGGCTGTGGTGGTAGTAGCGGTGGTCGTCCCAACGCTGTACCTGCAGGGCTTGGAGAAAAGATTTCACGCCATATTCCTCGATAGGGGTTTGGGTTGGCCCGCGACATCGGGCGGGACCTGGCCATCATGTGCTGCACAAATGAAATCACGGTGACACTCGCACGGCAGTCACGCAGCTGTCGCTTTCACGGTCGCTGCAATGCATGGCTTGTCGTGGACCTGTCATCAAGCTGGCGGAGCATGTGCGCCATGACGCAAAATGATGGCGACCTTTTGCTGGTCGAGAACTTTCCGCCGGAGCGCCGTGGCTTGCGAGTCGCGCTGGTCACCGAGACCTACCCGCCCGAAGTCAATGGCGTTGCGCTGACGCTTGAACGGCTCGTGCGCGGCCTGCAGGCGCGCCAGCACGACATCCAGCTGATCAGGCCGCGCCAGGCGGATTCCGACGCTCTGCCGCCGCAGGCCGGTCAAGGCAACACCGAGCAGTTGCTGATGCGCGGCCTGCCCATTCCGCGCTACCCGCATCTGCGCATGGGGCTGCCGGCCAAGCGTGCGCTGATCGGTCAATGGACGCTGAGGCGTCCCGATCTGGTGCATGTCGCGACCGAAGGTCCGCTGGGCTGGTCGGCCCTGCAGGCGGCACGCAAGCTCAAGCTGCCGGTCAGCACCGATTTTCGCACCAATTTCCACGCCTACAGCCGGCATTACGGCATCGGCTGGCTGCGCAAGCCGATTGCGGCCTACCTGCGGCGATTCCACAACCAGGCGCAGTGCACCATGGTGCCGACCGCCAGCCTGCAGCATGAACTCGAGGAGCTGGGCTTCCAGCGGCTGCTGGTGGTGGCGCGCGGCGTCGACACGCAGCGCTTCGACCCTGCCCGCCGCAGCGATGCGCTGCGCGCTGCCTGGGGCGTGCGCGAGGGCGAGCAGGTCGTGCTCTCGGTCGGCCGCATCGCACCCGAGAAGAACCTGGATCTGCTGTTGCACAGCTTCGAGGCCATGCGACAGGTCAATCCGGCGCTGCGCCTGGTCGTCGTCGGCGACGGCCCGGGACGAGCCGCGCTGCAGCAGCGCTGCCCGGATGCCGTGCTGGCCGGCTCACGCAGCGGAACCGACCTGGCCGAGCATTACGCGAGCGCCGACATCTTCCTGTTCCCGAGCCTGACCGAGACCTACGGCAACGTGACGCCCGAGGCGCTGGCCAGCGGCCTGGCGGTGCTGGCCTACGACTATGCCGCAGCCGCCGAGCTGATCCGACATGGCGACAACGGCTTGCTGGCGCCGCGGGGGGACGGCTTGGCCTTCGTCCGTCGCGCGATCGACCTCGCGGTCAGCCCCGAGCTGGTCGAGCGCCTGCGCAGGCAGGCACGCCTGTCGACCCAGGCGCTGGACTGGGGCCGGATCTGCAGCCAGGTCGAGGCTGTCTGGTGTCACCTGATCGAGCAGCAGCTCCTTGCCGCCCGGGTGATCAGTCCGATCCCCGCGCGAGCCTGAATCTGATCCTCAGGCCGGCTATGCCGGTTGCTACCAGCAAGCCGAAGCCCGCCATCAGCGGGACGATCGGCAATCCGCCGCGCTGCAGCAGAGCGAAAATGCCCAGCATCACGAGCACGCTCAAGTTTTCGTTGAATCCCTGCACCGCGATCGAACGCCCCGGGCTCAGCAGCCGGTGTCCCCGGTATTGCAGCAGGGCGTTCATCGGCACCACGAGCAGGCCGCCGACGGCGCCGGTGGCCAGCATCAAGGGCAGCGCCCATTCCACCGAGGTCATCTGCGCGCAGCCTGCCACCAGCAATCCCATTGCAATGCCCCAGGGCAGCATCGCTGGCGCGCGCAGCAGAGAGATCCGGTGCGCGGCCAGTCCTGCTCCCAGCACCACGCCGAACGCGACACAGGCCTGCAAATAGGCGGCCCGATCGAGCGTGAGCCCGAGACTGTCGACCGACCAGCTCAACACGGCAAACTGCAGCACGGCACCGGCGCCCCAGAACAAGGTGGTGACGGCCAGTGACAATCCGCCCAGCGGATCCCGCCACAGCTGACGGTTGGCACAGGAAAAGTCGGATAGCAGGCTGTCCAGCCGCAGCGAATTGGCCGCCTGTCGTGGCGGGCGCCTGGGCACTCCCCAGTTGAGCAGCGCGGCGATCACATAGAGCCCCAGCACCAGGCCGATGGCGCCAGCCAGTCGAGACGGCTGGGATCCCATCGCGAAGCAGGACTGCGTCGCTGCGATCCAGCCGGCCGCGTGCTGCGAGATCAGCAGTCCGCCCAGTCCGGTGCCCAGCAGCACCGACAGCACCACGCTCACCTCAATCCAGCCATTGGCTGAGACCAGCCGCGAGGGCGCCACGGTCTCGGTGATCAAGCCGTACTTGGCCGGAGCGTAGGCCGCGGCGCCGACGCCGATGACGGCGAATGCCAGCAGCGGATGCAGGCCGGCGAGCAGGCTGGCAGCGCCCGCGAGCTTGACGGCGTTCATCCAGCCCATCAGGGCTCCCTTGGGCACCCCGTCAGCCAGGTGGCCGACAATCGGGGCCAGCAGCACATAGGCCCAGGTGGAAGAAAACTTCAGCAACGGCGCCCACCAGGCAGGGTAGCCTTGATCCTGCAGGAATCCGATCGCCACGATCAGCAAGGTGTTGTCCGCCAGGCCCGAGAAGAACTGCGCGCAGATCAGCCAATAGAAGCCCCTGGGCATGCCTGCGCGGCCTCCCGCTGCGGTGTTGCTCATCATGGACGGTCCCTTCATCTGCGAGCGAGCATGCAGGGGCTTGATGACAGTCTGAAGGCGACTGAGTCACTGTTCCGTGACGAGTGGATGGCAGGGCTGGCTTGTCATCATTCCTTCATCTTTGCGCCATTCTCATGTCATCTCCGGGACCAAGAATGTCAGGCAATTCAACATTGCCAGGAGAATGAGATGAAGGAACTGCCCACCCCCACGCTGGAACTCTCGCCCTTGTCGCTTCCCAGGGGGTCACTTCATCAAGGGGGGATCCAGCCTGCTGGCTCGCAAGACAAGGGCAGCATCGAAGTCACTTGGGCGCGCCATCTTGACGAGGTTCGCGAGGCGCAGCGACTGAGGCACGACATCTTCGCGAGCGAGATGGGGGCCCGGCTGCCCAAGACCATACCCGGCCACGACATCGACCTGTTCGATGACTACTGCGAGCATCTGCTGGTGCGCGACTGTGCCAGCGGCCAGGTGATCGGCACCTACCGCCTGCTGACGCCAGCGCAGGCCAAGCGGGTCGGCAGCTTCTACAGCGATACCGAGTTCGACCTGACCCGCCTGCGCATGCTGCGCGGCAACATGGTCGAGCTCGGGCGCAGCTGCGTGCATCGCGACCATCGCCATGGCGGCGTGATCATGGCGCTCTGGACCGCGCTGGGCGGCTTCATGGTCAGCAACGGTCTCGACACCATGATCGGCTGCGCCAGCATCCCGATGCACGACGGCGGCCACGCGGCGGCCAGCATCTGGCGCCAGGTGCGCGAGAAGCACCTGGCCCCGATCGAGTACCACGTGCGGCCGCGCCTGCCGCTGCCGGTCGAGCAGCTCGATGGCAGCCTGCAGGTCGAGCCGCCGGCCCTCATCAAGGGCTATCTGCGTCTGGGCACCAAGGTGCTCGGTGCGCCGGCCTGGGATCCGGACTTCAACGCCGCCGACCTGCCGATGATGATGCGCCTCGGCGACCTGCATCCGCGCTACCGCAAGCATTTCCTGGGGGCATGATGCGTGCGGCTGATCTGCTGGGTGGCCTTGGAGGGCTGTCTGCCCTACAGGCAGACTATGAGTCGCATGAAGTGCCTGAAACTCGCCTGCGCAGCATCTTCATCTCCGACGTGCACCTGGGCACCCAGGGCTGCCAGGCGAGGGCGCTGCTGTCCTTCCTGAAGGCGAATCCGAGCGAGCACCTCTACCTGGTCGGCGACATCATTGACGGCTGGCAGCTGCGCCGGCGCTGGTACTGGCCGCAGGAGCACAACGACGTGGTGCAGAAGATCCTTCGCCGCGTCCGCAAGGGTTGTCGGGTCGTCTTCGTGCCGGGCAACCATGACGAGTTCGTGCGCCATTTCGTCGACCACCATTTCGGCGGCGTCGAGGTCGTCAGCGAGGCGGTTCACACCACGGCGGACGGCAAGCGGCTCTGGGTCGTTCATGGCGACCTCTACGACGGCGTGATCCAGTACGCCAAGTGGCTGGCCTACCTAGGCGACTCGCTCTATGAGTTCACGCTGCGCCTGAACCGGCATTTCAACAGCCTGCGCGCGCGACTCGGACTGCCCTACTGGTCGCTGTCGCAATACCTCAAGCACCGGGTCAAGGGCGCGGTCAACTTCATCAGCAGCTTCGAGTCTGCGGTGGCCGCCGAGGCGCGAAAGCGCGGCCTGGACGGCGTGGTCTGCGGTCATATCCATCGCGCCGAGATGCGAGTCATCGACGGCACGCTCTACTGCAACGATGGCGACTGGGTCGAGAGCCTGACCGCGCTGGTCGAGCACCAGGACGGCCGGCTCGAGATCGTGCACTGGCCGGACGAGCGCCTGCAGCCGCAGACAGCCGGCTTGCTGCCAGCCCGCGAGCTCGCATCCCATTCGTGAAGACAGGATGGAGCTGGGGTGACCAGCTACTGGGCCGGGGCGCCTGGCCGGTACTGCCTGAGCCAGGGCAGGAACTCATCGGCCGGCATGGGCCTGGCGTACAGGAAGCCCTGGCCCACCTGGCAGCCCAGCTGGCGCAGATGCCTGGCGACTTCGATCGACTCGATTCCCTCGGCGACGGTGCTGAGGCGGAGGCTGCGCGCCATCTGCAGGATGGCCTTGACGATGGACCGGTCCTGGCTGTCGGTCAGGAAATCGTGGATGAAGCTGCGGTCGATCTTGAGCTTGTCGACCGCCAGCCGCTTGAGGTAGGACAGGCTCGAATAGCCAGTGCCGAAATCATCGATGGCCAGCTGTATGCCTGCCGCCTTCCAGCTCGACAAGCTGCTGGCGACCTGATTGCCGTCGGCCAGCAGCAGTGACTCGGTCAGCTCGAGCTCCAGCAATCCAGCCGGCAATCCGCTCTCGGCCAGCGCGTCCAGCACATCCCACTTGACGCTTTCATGGCGGAACTGGACCGCCGACAGGTTGACGGCGATCTTCAAGCCGGGCCAGCCGGCGTCGATCCACTGGACTGCCTGCCGGCAGGCCTCGCGCAGCGCCCAGCGACCGATCGGGCGGATCAAGCCTGTTTCCTCGGCGGCGCCGATGAACTCGCCCGGCGATACCAGGCCGATTCCGGGGCGATGCCAGCGGATCAAGGCTTCAGCACCCACCACTGCACCGGTGACCAGATCGACCTGGGGCTGGTAGTGGAGCTCGAACTGCTGCTGCTCCAGGGCTGACCTGAGCGCATGGCCGGTCTGGATGAAGCGCAGCAGCTCGTCGTTCATCTGCGGCTCGTAGAGCCGGAACAGGCGCGCATCATCGCGACGGGCATGGTCTCGTGCCAGGCTGGCCTGACGCAGCAGCTTGGCCGCATCCAGGCTGTCATCCGGGCCCAGGCTGGCTCCGATCCTGAAGTCCAGGTGGAAATCGACATCCTCGATCTGGATTCGATGTCCGCTCAGGTATGCCAGCAGCTGGCAGGCGCTGGCCAGGCCAGCATGCGAGTCCAGGTCGGAAGCCAGCAGCAGATACTCGGCTCCGTTCATGCGATAGAGCCTGAAGCCGGGGGGGAGCGAGCATGACAGGTAAGCCGCCACCTGCTTGAGCAGGCGGTCGCCCATGGAATGGCCATAGGCGTCGTTGAATCCACTGAAATTGACGAATTCCAGCGAGATGACGCCAACGCCCGCAGGACTGTCCTGGCGGTCGAGTTGCTGGTTCAGGTGTTCCAGCGCGAGATGGCGGTTAGGCAGCGAGGTGACGGGATCATGGTAGGCCAGGAATTCGAGCCGGCTCTGGGCCAGCTTGAGATCGGTGATGTCGTCGATCGAGCAGTGGATGATGTCGTCATCGGCCGAATGGGTCAGGTTGACTCGAGCCGACAAGGGAGTGCCATCCGTCCGCAGGAATTCCCATTCGAAGACCAGGCTGCCCTGTTCCCTGGCCTGCATCACGAGTTGCTGCCATTTTTGCCCTGAGGGCTGATCGTCGGGCTGCAAGGGCGACGAACATTCCGCGCTGGCGGGCGAAGAGATGTCCTGCAAGCGGCTGGCGCCGAACAGTTCCAGTGCTGCCTGGCTGGCACAGATGCAGCGCATGTCGGCAGCAAACACCACGATGGCCAGGCGAGTGGATTCCAGGAAGCGATCCAGCTGCTTGGAGTTCCGAAGCCAGTGATTCAGCTGAGCCGGCTGGCCTGTTTCCGAGGGAAGGCAAGCTGCTCCGGCATCACCCGCCAGCGCGGAGTCGTCCAGGAGGCTTGATTTCTTCATGTTTTGCCAGGAATCGTGCGGGGATAGGGTCTGACAAGATCTGCCGGGCCCTATCTTATCCCGTCATCGTGATTTATTCCATCCGGTCCTTGTCACGGGCTTGTCACACAAGGCTGGGAAAATGGAAAATTGATTTCCATGATTCCAGAACCCATGACGGCTGCCTCACAGTCCACTAGAGTTTCCTTCCTGGATCGCGATCACAGCATCTTGGCCTTCAACGAACGGGTGCTGGACTGGGCCCGCCGTCCCGAGGTCCCGCTGCTGGAGCGCCTGCGCTACCTCACCATCGTCTCGTCCAACCTCGACGAGTTCTTCGAGGTCCGCTTCGAGCCACACCTGAGCGCGCGCCTGAGCAACGAACAGCGCGGCCCCGTCACGACGCACAGCTATGCCGAGGTTTCGCAGCATGTTCACCAGCTGGTGGAGCAGCAGTATGCGATCTACAACGCGGAGTTGCTGCCGCAGCTGGAAAAGCGCGGCATCAGGATAGTGCCGCATGGCCAGCGCAACCTGCGCCAGCGCCGCTGGGTCAGGGACTTCTTCTCGCAGGAGGTACAGCCGCTGCTGCTGCCGGTCGGCCTCGACCCGGCCCACCCATTCCCGCAGGTGGCCAACAAGTCGCTCAACTTCATCGTCCGGCTGTCAGGGCGCGATGCCTTCGGGCGCGAGAACGAGGTCGCGATCGTCAAGGTTCCGCGATCGCTGCCGCGCTTCATCCGCATGCCGGGCGTCAAGGGCTCGCGCCAGGTGCATTTCGTCTCGATCTCGAGCGTGATCCGCTCGCACCTGGGCGACCTGTTCCCGGGTCGCCAGGTGACCGAGTTCTCGCAGTTCCGCGTCACCCGCCACTCCGACCTGGCAGTCGACGAGGAGGAGGTCAAGAACCTGCGCACCGCGCTGCGCGTCGGACTGCAGCATCGCCACTATGGCCGAGCACTGCGGCTCGAGGTCTCGGCGGGTTGTTCCGAGTTCCTGTCCGACTTCCTGCTGCAGCAGTTCGGACTGCCGCGCGAGTCGCTCTACAGCGTTCCGGGGCCGGTCAACCTGGTGCGCCTGACCCAGCTGATCGACCTGGTCGATGCGCCCGAGCTGCGCTTCGGCTCCTACCAGCCGGGCTGGCCGGTGCAGCTCACGCCCGGGCAGTCCATCTTCGAGCGGCTGCAGAAGGGCGACGTTCTAGTGCACCAGCCCTATGAAAGCTTCGACGCGGTGCTGGCCTTCCTGCGCGAGGCGGTCGAGGACCCCGACGTGCTGGCGATCAAGCAGACCCTCTACCGCACCGGCAGCAAGGGCGAGATCACCAGCCTGCTGCGCGAGGCGGTGCGGCGCGGCAAGGAGGTCACCGCGGTCGTCGAGCTCAAGGCTCGCTTCGACGAGGAGGCCAACATCAACAACGCCGAGCTGCTCGAGTCGATCGGCGCGCAGGTCGTCTATGGCGTGGTCGGACTCAAGACCCATGCCAAGATGCTGCTGGTCACGCGCCGCGAGCAGGGCCGGATCCGCCGCTACGCGCAGGTCTCGACCGGCAACTACAACCCCGGAACCGCCAGGCTCTACACCGACATCAGCTACCTGAGCGCCGACGAGGGATTGACGGCCGACATCGAGCAGGTCTTCCTGCACCTGGCGAGCCAGAACCGGCTCACCCGCCTCAACAAGCTGCTGATCGCGCCCTTCCACCTGCACCGCGGCATGATCGAGCGCATCGAGGCCGCCGCCGCCGCTGCGCGCGCGGGCAAGGCCGCGCGCATCGTGCTCAAGATGAACGCGCTGACCGACGAGCCGCTGGCCCGCGCGCTGGCCTACGCCTCGCAGGCCGGTGTCAAGGTCGACGTGATCGTGCGCGGCGCCTGCATCCTGCCCGCCGGCGTCCCGGGCCAGACCGACAACGTGCGGGTGCGCTCCATCATCGGACGCCTGCTCGAGCATTCGCGCGTGTTCCTGTTCGAGGTCGACGGCGAGCCCGAGCTCTGGCTCTCGAGCGCCGACTGGATGAATCGCAACATGCTGCGCCGCATCGAGCTGGGCTGGCCGGTGACCGATCCGGTACTGCGCAAGCGCATCATCGACGAGTGCCTCGAGCTCTACCTGGCCGACAACACCGATGCCTGGCTGCTGCAGCCCGACGGGGTCTACCTGAGGGCGCAGGCCGGCAACGGAAAATCCCGCGCGCAAGCGCACTCAGCGCAGGCCCAGCTGATGGCCCGCTATGGAGGAAAAGCATGAACGCCGACCTGATCCTGTGGCGCCACGCCGAGGCCGAGGACCTGATCGACAACGAGGATGCCGGCGGCAACGACCTTTCGCGTCGGCTGACCGCCAAGGGCGAGAAGCAGGCTGCCCGCATGGCGGCCTGGCTTCAGCAACGTCTGCCGGAAGACACCCGCGTCTGGTCGAGTCCGGCGGTGCGCACCGAGCAGACCGTGCTGGCGCTCGGGCGCAAGTACCGTATCAGCGAGCAGCTGCAGCCGGGCGCCGGGCCGGATGATCTGCTGCAGCTGCTGAACTGGCCGCAGCTGCGCCACCCGGCGCTGGTGGTCGGTCACCAGCCCACCCTGGGCCGGGTGGTCTCGCGCCTGCTGGGACTGTCCGAGGGCGAATGCTCGTTCCGCAAGGGGGCGGTCTGGTGGCTGCGCCAGCGCGAGCGCAACGGCGTCCTGCAGACGGTGCTGGTCACGGTCCAGGCGCCCGAGCTGCTCTGAAGCCTGGGTGTCGCGCGACGCTTATTCGGCGGTGCCTGGCACTTCAACCTTGGCGCTTGCCTTGCGGGGCTTGCGAGCCGGCTTGACGGCCTGCTCGGCAGCAAGCTCGACGACGGCTGGCGAGGCCGCTGCTTCGATCGGGGCCGGAGCCTCGACTGTCTCCGCAGCATCGGTCTCGCCCTTGCTGCTCGGGCGTCCGGTCTTGAGTGTTGGCACCGCCGCCAGCGCAGTCTTGAGCCTGGCATCGCTCATCGAAGCCAGTGCCATCAGGCCGGCTCGCAGCAGCTCGCTCTTCTTGATCGCGACGCCCAGGGTCAGCGCGCGCGACTTGAGTTCGTCGATAGCTGCGTATTCATCCTTGGGGATGGTGAAGCTGTCGCGCACGAGCTTGGACTTCTTTTCCTTTTCTGGCGCCACGGGCTTGGCCTTCTTGGACTGAGTCATGGGAAAACTCCTTAAAATATATATACAGTATATACCGATATAACGGGGTCGCCAAGTCGGCACGTTCAATGCCGTAATCAATCTGTCTTGCTCAAGGCCTAGTCTTTCAGGGTAATCCCTTAGACCAAGGCCGAGGCATGAAACTTCCCACCCACAACACGACCTGGAGCGAGCTCGAGATCGGTGCTTGCGCCTCGCTCGAACGCGTATGTACCGAGCAGGACCTGCTGCTCTTTGCCCACGCATCGGGAAACCGCAATCCGCTCAACCTGCCCGACGGCCGTCAGCAGGACCAGGAAGCGCTGGCGCCCTCGATGTGGGTCGGCTCCTTGCTGTCGGCCTTGCTGGGCAATGTGCTGCCCGGCCCCGGCACGCTCTACCGCAGCCAGGACCTGCGCTTCCACAGCCGGGTTCAGGTGGGCGACCGCCTTCAGGTCACGATCGCTTGCCAGTCCAAGGGGCCGGCACCGCTCGCGACCTTCTCGACCGTGGT
>JBDLTM010000008.1:0-22273 GCA_039805805.1 Pseudomonadota bacterium
TGTCCATCAGGCCGGGGCGGAAGTTTTCCAGCAGCACGTCGCTCTGGGCGATGAGTTCCTTGGCGGTGGCCAGTCCTTCCTCGGTGTGGACGTCCAGCACCACGCTCTTCTTGTTGCGGTTGAAGCTGCGGAAGAAGCCGATGCCCAGTCCCGGCAGGTTGCGCGTCTTGTCGCCGCCGGGCGGCTCGATCTTGATGACTTCGGCCCCCAGGTCGGCCAGGATCATGCCGCAGGTGGGGCCCATCACCATGTGGGTGAATTCGACGACGCGCACGCCCTCCAGGGGCAGGCCGGTGGATGCAGTGTTCATGGCAGGTTCCTATTCGTGTCGGGGTTCAGACGGCGACGGCAAGCGTCTTGGGCAAGCCGGCTCGCCACAGGGCGCCGTGGGTCTGTTCGCCCGGCAGCCAGTCGGCCAGTTGCTGGCGCAAGGCCAGCAGGGCGTTGATGTCCAGGCCGGTCTGCACGCCACAGGCCGCGAGCATGAAGGCCAGGTCCTCGGTGGCGGCATTGCCGCTGGCACCCGGCGCATGCGGGCAGCCGCCGATTCCCGCCAGCGAGGCGTCGAAGCGCGTGACGCCCGCCTGCAGCGCGGCGTAGACGTTGGCCAATGCCAGGCCGCGCGTGTCGTGGAAATGACCGCAGCAGAACCGGTCGCCGGCCAGATCGATCGCCTGCTCGAACAGCTCCGCCACGACGCGCGGGCTGGCATAGCCGACCGTGTCGGCCAGGCTGACGCGGTCGGCCCCGGCGTCCAGCAGGGCCTGCATCAGGCGCAGCACCTCGGCAGGCTTGACCTCGCCCTGGATCGTGCAGCCGAAGGCCGTGCCCACCCCCCCCTCGATCAGGGTCTTGCGGCCCGAGGCGTCGCGTGCGGCACGGATGCGCCCCATCTCGGCCACCACCTCGTCGGGCGTCTTGCGCAGGTTGGCCAGGCTGTGCGCATGGCTGGCCGACAGCGGCAGCAGCATCAGGTCGGCACCGGCCTCCAGCGCACGCTCGGCCCCCTTGAGGTTGGGAATCAGCACGGTCGCGGTCAGCCCCGGCAAGGTCTTGGCGTAGGCGAGCACCTCTGCGGTGTCTGCCAGTTGCGGCAGCAGCCTGTGTGGCACGAAGGAGCCCACCTCGATCTCGCGCTGGCCAGCCGCGTAGGCGACGCGGATCCACTCGCACTTGCGCTCGGTCGGCAACAGGGTCTGGATGCTTTGCAGGCCGTCGCGCAGGCCCACTTCGCGGATGACCGCATGGGGTGGCAACGAGGACATGGAGCGGATTTCCATCGGGATCGGCTGGTGTTTTCGATGGACCTCAGTCTATGATTTCCATAAAAAACATCCAGTGATGTTTTGGAAGCATTTGAATTCCATTTGGGAAATTTGATTGAGGGTTTGCCCTATGAGAGATCTGGACCTGAAGACCCTGCGCCTGCTGGTGGCCGTCTGCGATGCCGGCAACATGAAGGACGCAGCCGCCGAGCAGCACATCGAGCCCTCGGCCATCAGCAAGCGCATCGCCCAGCTGGAAGACGCCCTGGGCACGACAGTACTGGTGCGGGGCCGCCATGGCGCCGTGCCCACGCCTGCGGGCCGGGCATTGCTGGAGCATGCGCGCTCGGTGCTGTTCACCATGGACCGCATCGAGGCCGACATGGCCGCCTTCAAGGGCGGCATCAAGGGCCAGGTCAGCGTGGTGGCCAGCGCCTCGGCGATCGCCGAATCCTTGCTCGACGATCTCGCCCAATTCATGAGAAACCCGGAGCACGCCGACATCAAGGTCGCCATCGAGGAGCGCTTCTCGACAGACGTGGTGGCCATGGTGCGCGACGGCGTGGCATCGCTGGGCGTGTGCTGGGGCAACGTCGACTTCCGCGGCCTGGAGACATGTCCCTACCGGCGTGACGAACTGACGCTGGTCGTACCCCGCGAACACCCCCTGGCGGATCGCGACGCGGTCTGGTTCGAAGACACGCTGGACTTCGAGCATGTCGGCCTGCAGCCCACCACGGCCGTGTACTTGATGCTGGACAGGGCAGCGGCCAAGGTCGGGCGCCGGATGAGCTTTCGGGTGGTCGTGTCGAACTTCGATGCGGCCTTCCGCGTGGTGGGGGCGGGCCTGGGCATCAGCGTGGTGCCGCGCGAGGTCAGCGGCATCTACCTGTCGGCCGGGCAGGTTCGCCTGGTGCCCTTGCTCAACGAGTGGGCGCAACGACGCTTCGTCATCTGCTTTCGGAAGCATCACGAACTCACGCCAGCTGCGGCCAGGCTGGTGGAATTCCTGCGGCAGCAGGCGCTTGAACCCGCTGGCCAGCCGCCGTCGCGCCTCACCCCTTGTCACAGATCAGCGGCCTGAGCCGGGGTCGGCTGCTAACAGTTTCCAGACCTGCTGGGAAGGACAGATCACGGCCAAGAGCAGCCTTCGAAGCCAGGGCGTCAAGCCTATTTTGGAGCGAACAAGACGCTCGTGATTTTTTTCATCGAACGCTCTCATTTGAAATTTTCAGATATCGGTTGTGCGGATCTCACAACCCGGTTACATTAAAGGCGTTGCAGCATTTTGCTTATCCGTGCTGCAAGCAGGTTCGATCTGGGCAGCGGTACCCCAAAACCGCATACCTCCACCATGCTGCGCAGCGGCACATTCTGGTGGTCTGACTTTCCCCCATAGGGAAGCTTCACTTTCGCGACCTTCACGCCGTCGCCACTGCTCATGTTCCGTTGTTCTTTGAGAGCGGCATGAATCGGGGCTCCAAACGCCCGAACATCACTGGTTTTAATGTCATCTGTTTCTACACATCCGATTGCCGTCGGCAATTTTCGGATCACCCCGCTGAGCCGTTCGCACGACACTGGCCATCACACCGCATTGCTGTCGATCCGCAGGGGAAAGGGCAGCCAGACTTATGACCGCATCTACACCTTCAAGCCTGAGTTCGAAACCCAGGACAGCGCGCTGGTCTATGCAGCTGCGCAAGGTCGCTACTGGCTGAGAAATCCTGCCTCGCTGGCATGACCCTCAACCGACGCTCGCGTTGAGACGCAGGCGCCAATTCCTCAACCATCCGTTTTAACCTGCGCTCGATTCATTCATCGGGTGCGTTTTTGAAAGACTCAAAATGAGCAGCAAACTTTACGTCGGCAACCTGTCCTACTCGGTTCGTGATGACGACCTGCATCAGCAGTTTTCCTCCTTTGGCCAGGTGCAATCTGCCAAGGTGATGATGGAGCGTGACACGGGCCGATCCAAGGGCTTTGGCTTTGTCGAGATGTCCAGCAGCCAGGAAGCCGAGGCGGCCATCCAGGGCCTGCACGGCAAGAACATGGGTGGCCGTGACCTGACCGTGAACATCGCCCGCCCGATGGAAGCACGCCCGCCCCGCAGCGGCGGCTTCGGCGGTGGTTACGAAGGTAACCGTCGCAGCTATTGAAGCTTGAGCGATGATTGAGAAGAGCCAGCGTCAATGCTGGCTTTTTTCTTGACACCGGCCTTGCCCTCGCAATGTGAACCCCCTCCCGAATGATCGAACCCCTGCTTCTCACCACGACGCGCATTTCGACGTTCGAAGACGGCCGTGCGCTCACCGGTGCCACAGGATTCTTCTTCGAGCGTGATGATCGGCTGTTTCTCGTCACGAGCAGGCATGTCGTCTTTGACGAGCCGACCAGGCATTTTCCGAACCGCATCGAGCTGGAGCTTCACAGCGATACGTCCAATCTGACACGATCGGTCAGCCTCTCGGTGCTGCTTTACCGGGATGGCAAGAGCATCTGGCGCCAGGGCAAGGATTGCGGCGGCGAGATCGACGTCGCCGTGATAGAGCTCGATCGCAAGGTCCTCCCTGCCGGTGTCGAAATGGCGTGCTTCAGTCCGGCCCATCTGCAGCGTTCCCTGGACGAGGTAGAGGTTGGAAGTTCGGTGCTGGTGGTCGGCTTCCCGCTCGGTTTCCACGACACGCTCCATCACCTGCCAGTCGTGCGCCAGGCAGCGATCGCATCATCGTTCGGGCTTCGCTTTCAGGGACAAGGCTTTTTCCTGACCGATGCGCGAACCCACCGAGGCACCAGCGGCGCACCGGTCGTGTTGCGCAGCGCAGAACCCGGCAGTCAGTTACCCTGGAAGTTGCTTGGCATCCATTCCTCGCGCATGGACATGAGCAGCAGAGACCATGAACAGGACGAGTCGCTCGGGCTCAACTGCGCCTGGTACGCCGACATCCTGCTCACGCTCACCGATCCCGAGACCAGCGTCGATGGCATCACGCCACCCGCGGCATGAGGCGAGAACGAGCTTGCTGGCATCGCCGAACAGGTACCAGGCCAGGCGCAGCCGGTCATCTGCCGCGCTCTCACCCCTTGACGCAGATCATCGGTGCCAGCCTGGCCACCTTGCGCGCCAGCCCGGCCGCGTGCGCCGACTCCACCACCGCGTCGACGTCCTTGTAGGCGTCGGGCGCTTCTTCGGCCACGCCGCGCGGCGAGGGGCTGCGGATGAGGATGCCGCGCTGCGCGAGCTGGTCGATCACGGCGCGCCCGTTCCAGGTCTTGAGCGCCTGGTGCCGGCTCATGCAGCGCCCGGCGCCGTGGCAGGCCGATGAGAACGCCAGCGATTCGGACGCCTTGGTGCCCGCCAGCACCCAGGAGCCGGTGCCCATCGAGCCGCCGATCAGCACCGGCTGGCCCACGCCGCGCAGCGCCTCGGGCAGGCCGGCGTGGCCCGGGCCCCAGGCGCGCGTCGCGCCCTTGCGGTGCACGTACAGCTCGCGCTCGCGCCCGTCCACCCGGTGCCGCTCGACCTTGCAGGTGTTGTGCGACACGTCGTAGAGCAGCGGCAGCCGCGCCCGCGGCAGGATGTCGGCAAACACCTCGCGCACCAGGTGGGTCAGGATCTGGCGGTTCGCCAGCGCGCAGTTGATGGCGGCGCGCATCGCGCCCAGGTATTCCTGGCCCAGGTCGGAATGGATCGGCGCGCAGGCCAGCTCGCGGTCGGGCAGCAGCAGGCCGTGCAGCGGCGCTTCCTCGACCATGCGGCGCAGGAATTCGGTGCCGATCTGGTGCCCGAGCCCGCGCGAGCCGCAGTGGATCATCACGACGATGTCGCCCACCTTCAATCCGTAGGCGGCCGCCGCGGCCTCGTCGTGCACGGCGGCGACTTCCTGCACTTCCAGGTAGTGGTTGCCGGAACCCAGCGTTCCCATCTCGTCCTGCTGGCGCCGGCGCGCGAAGGCCGAGACGAAGCGGGGCTTGGCGTGCAGCATCTGGCCTTGCTCCTCGGTGCGCTCCAGGTCCTGCTCGCTGCCCCAGCCACGGTGCACGGCCCATTTCGCGCCGCCGGCCAGCATCTCGTCCATCTCGTGCTGGTTCAGGTGCACTGCACCGGTGCTGCCGACCCCGGCCGGGATCCGCTGGTAGAGCGCGTCGGCCAGTTTCTGCTGCAGCGGCAGGATGTCGTCGCGCCGCAGCCCGGTCAGCAGGCAGCGCACGCCGCAAGAGATGTCGAATCCGACGCCGCCGGCCGAGACCACGCCACCCGCGTCGGCGTCGAAGGCCGCCACGCCGCCGATCGGGAAGCCGTAGCCCCAGTGCGCGTCGGGCATCACGCAGGACGCGCCGACGATGCCCGGCAGCGTCGCGACGTTGACAGCCTGCTCCCTGACCTTGTGGTCCATGCCGCGCACCAGCATCTCATCGGCATAGATCATGGCTGGCACGCGCATCCGGCCCTGCGGCGGGATCTCCCAGGCGTGATCGCCATGGCGGCGTAGCTGCTTGAGGTCCATTGTCCTGCTCCCTGTTGTGCTCTGGATCAGACGTCGACAACGGTCTGCGCCAGCCAGCCGTCCCCGCAGGGCGCGACGCGCAGCTCGGTGTAGGTCGCGCCCTTGATCTCGACCGCCGGCTGGTGGCGCGCGACCGAAGCCGGCTCGCCCCAGGCCAGGCCGCGTAGCCGGCGACCGTCGATCACGACCTCGAAGCGGCCGAACAGCATGTGCCGCACCGCCATCTCGTAGACCAGCGCGTTGAGCCAGGCGGTCAGCAGCAGTTCGTCGTCGGCGGCTTCGCAATGGATCTCGACCGGATCGCGCGCAGCGACGCTCGTCGGGTCGGTGATCACGGCCGTCAGCGCGAGCGCGGCCTGGCCGAAAGCCTCGGCCTTGCTGGCACCGAAGCCGCGCACGCCGATGTCGGCTCCATGCCCGAAATGCTCCCAGCGCGACCGCATCGCAGCCCTCCCCGGGCCCTGTATCGGCCCCTGGCCCCCATGTTGCCGCAGCCTGGGCGCCGGCGCAATCGCATGCCCACATTCCGTCCCCGCCATCTACGGCACTGGCTGGCCACAGCCTGAGGACAAGTCCGAATTGTTCCCCGTCGCCGTGCACAGCAGTGTGGATAAATTGTTGGAAAAGCATGCAAGCATTTGATTCCATTCGAACAGCCATGCGACGCCTGTTTTTTAGGCAAGTCACAAATCCATCTTGTCAACAGATCTGTGGATTGTTTTTGCAGAACCCAGTAGTTTTCCACAGACATCTAGCCTTCCTTCGACTTGAGGTCAGTCAGCAAGGGCCGGAAAAGGACTTTTGCCACAGGGTTATACAATCCACAGGTTTTTGATTCATTTAGAGGAAAAAAACTTGTCCACAGGTTTATCCTTACCTCTACTACTACTGCTATCTGGAATTCAATTAAAGATAAGCAATACAAGGAAAACTTCTCGGCCCCTCTCTTGACGGCGGGAACCCGGCAAGAACCGATGAGAATGCTTGTTTAAATACTGCATGGGGTATGCTGGGACGATGGGCATACCCCCCAGTGGGGCTAATCCGAGTGCCGCGGGAGCAGAATGATTGACACTGCCCATGGATGGCAGGGAGCGGTGACGGCCTTTAAGAAACTGGTGCCGTTCGGGTTACCCTGATGCGCCCCGCAACCGCATGACCCATGCCATGACAGCAGAACGCCCCATTCCCCCATTCGACGGCCGCGCACTGATTGCGGGCCAGCGCGTCGCCGCCCGCGACGGCCAGACCTTCGATTGCATCTCGCCGGTCGACGGCCGCGTGATCGCCCAGGTCGCGCGCTGCGGCGCGGACGACGTCGATGCCGCGGTCGCGGCTGCTCGCGCCGCCTTCGACCGCAAGTCCTGGTCGGGCCAGCCGCCCGCGCAGCGCAAGCGCGTGCTGGTCAGGCTTGCCGAGCTGCTGATGACGCACCGCGACGAGCTCGCGCTGACCGAATGCCTGGACATGGGCAAGCCGCTGCGCTTCGCGCGCAGCGTCGACGTCGCGGCTGCTTCCAACTGCATCCGCTGGTACGGCGAGGCCGTCGACAAGGTCTATGACGAGATCGCGCCGACGCCGGCCGATTCGCTCGCGCTGGTCACGCGCGAGCCGCTTGGCGTGGTCGGCGTCATCGTGCCCTGGAACTATCCGCTGCTGATGGCGGCCTGGAAGATCGCGCCGGCGCTGGCGGCCGGCAACTCTGTCGTGCTGAAGCCGAGCGAGAAGTCGCCGCTGACCGCGCTGCGCCTGGCCGAGCTCGCGCTGGAGGCCGGCATTCCGCCCGGCGTGTTCAGCGTGGTGCCGGGCCATGGCCAGGAAGCTGGCAGCCCGCTCGCGCTGCACATGGACGTCGACGGCATCGCCTTCACCGGCTCGACCCGGGTCGGCAAGCTGATCCATGTCATGGCGGGGCAGAGCAACCTCAAGCGCGCCTGGACCGAGCTCGGCGGCAAGTCGCCCAACCTCGTGTTCGCCGACTGCCCGGACCTGGACCGCGCGGTGGCGGCGTCGGTCGGCAGCGTGTTCTTCAACCAGGGCGAGAGCTGCAACGCGCCCTCGCGCCTGTTCATCGAGGAGTCGATCAAGGACGCCTTCCTCGAGAAGGCGCTGGCCATGGTGCCTAAATACCAGCCCGGCAACCCGCTCGCGCCCGAGACGATGATGGGCGCGGTGGTCGACCGCACCCAGCTCGAGACCGTGCTGGGCTACATCGAGTCGGGCCAGGAGCAGGGCGCGCGCCTGATCGCGGGCGGCCGCCAGGTCGAGCCGGTGGCGGGCGGCTGCTACGTCCAGCCGACCATCTTCGACGACGTCAGCAACGATATGCGGATTGCGCGCGAGGAGATCTTCGGTCCGGTGCTCAGCGTGATTTCGTTCACCGATGCGGCCGACGCGGTGCGCCAGGCCAACGACAGCCTCTACGGCCTGCAGGCGGCGGTCTGGACGCGCGACCTGAACAAGGCGCATGGCGTCTCTCGCGCCTTGCGAGCCGGCACGGTGCATGTCAACCAGTACAACGAGGACGACATCACCGTGCCCTTCGGCGGCTTCCGCCAGAGCGGCATCGGGCGCGACAAGTCGCTGCACGCCTTCGACAAGTACACCGAGCTCAAGACCACCTGGATCAAGCTCTCGAGCCCGTTCTGATGCCCGCAGGCGGCGGCCGGGCGCCGCCTCCCTAGGCTCAGGCCTTTCAGGCCAGCGCCGGGTAGTCGGTGTAGCCCTTGTCGGTTCCGCCGTAGAAGGTGGCGCGGTCGAACTCGTTGAACGGGCCGCCGCGGCGCAGGCGCTCGGTCAGGTCGGGGTTGGCGATGAAGGCCTTGCCGAAGGCGACCAGGTCGGCGCCCTCGGCCAGCGACTGCTCGGCCAGCGCGCGGTCGTAGCCGTTGTTGCGCATCCAGGCACCCTTGCCGCCCGCGTTGCGGTAGGCGGCGAGCAGCGCGGCGTAGTCGAAGGGCTTGTTGTCGCGCGCGCCGCCGGTCTGGCCCACGATCACGTGCAGGAAGGCCAGGCCCAGGGAGCTAAGCTCGCGCATCAGGTGCTCGTGGATGGCCTGGGCCTGCGGGTCGCAGATGGCGCCGTTGCCTTCCATCACCGGAGACAGGCGCAGGCCGACGCGGTCGGCGCCGATCGCTTCGCAGCAGGCGCGCACCACCTCGACCATGATGCGGCAGCGGTTCTCGATCGAGCCGCCGTAGGCGTCTTCGCGCCGGTTCGATTCCTCGCGCAGGAACTGGTCGAGCAGGTAGCCGTTGGCGCCGTGGATCTCGACGCCGTCGAAGCCGGCCGCGATCGCGTTGCGCGCGCCCTGGGCGAAGCTCTGCACCACGCCGGCGATCTCGTCGAGGGTGAGCGCGCGCGGTTCGGAGCAGTCGACGAAGCCGCCGCTGCGCTGGCCGTTCTCGTCCTTGATCAGGAAGCACTTGGCGTTGGCGCGCACGGGCGAGGGCGCGACCGGCGCCTGCCCGTCCGGCTGCAGGTCGACATGCGAGATGCGGCCGACATGCCAGAGCTGGCAGACGATGCGGCCGCCCTGGGCGTGCACCGCTGCGGTCACCGGCTTCCAGGCCTCGATCTGCTCGGGCGTGTGGATGCCCGGGGTGTCCGAGTAGCCATGGCCTTCGGGGCAGACCGGCGTGCCTTCGCTGACGATCAGGCCGGCGCCGGTCACCGGATGGGCGCGCTGGCCGTAATAGGTCGCCATGATCGGCGTCGGGAGGTTGCCCGGTGCGCGGTTGCGCGTCAGCGGCGCCATCACGACGCGGTTGGCCAGCTTCCAGGCACCGACCTGGACGGATTCAAAGAGGGACTTGCTCATCTCGGATGATCTGTGACGTGAAGACTGGCAGTTTAGGCCGGATCCCCGCAGTTCAAGTTGGCCCGCATGGCCAGTCAGGCGACGGCCCGATTCGGGATAATGGCGCTTTCGATGCTGCCTCCGTCCGCCTTGTCCCAGACCGACCGCCCTGTTTCCGATCTCGTCCAGCGCTGGCTGGCGAAGCTGCCCTTGCCGCTGTTCCGCGCGGCCGGGGCAGCGTTCGGACTGGCGCTGTGGGCCTTCGCGCGCCGGCGCCGCCACATCGTCGAGCGCAACCTCGAGCTCTGCTTTCCTGAAGCCGGCGCCGATGAGCGCGCGCGCTGGGCGCGCCAGACCTTCGTGAGCTTCGGCCAGACCTTCGTCGACCGGGTCTGGCTCTGGCATGGCGACCCCCGGCTGGTCGAACAGCGCGTCGCGCTGACAGGACGGGTCGACCTGCTCGAGAAGGGTGGTGCGGTGCTGTGCTTCGTGCCGCATTTCTACGGCATGGACGCCGGCTGGACCCGGCTCACGCACACGATCCAGCGCAACTGGTGGACCTTCTACGCGCCGCAGCGCAAGCCCGGCATGGACCGCTGGGTGCGCGAGGGCCGGCAGCGCTACGCCGCGCCCAGGCTGGTGTCGCGCAAGGAGGGCGTGCGGCCGCTGCTCAAGGGCCTGCGCGACGGCGCTGCGCTCTGCCTGCTGCCCGACATGGACCTGGGTCGGCGCGACTCGGTATTCGTCAAGTTCTTCGGCCAGGACGCGGCGACCGTGACCTCGCTGCCGCGGCTGGCCAAGGCAGCCGGCGTGCCGGTCGTGCCCTGGGTCTGCCGCCTGGTGCCGGGCGGCTACCGGGTCGAGGTGCTGGAGGCCTGGGCCGGCTACCCGAGCGGCGACGATGCGACCGACGCACGCTTCATGAACGAGCAGCTCGAGGCCTTGATCCGCACCATGCCGGGCCAGTACCACTGGCTGCACCGCCGCTTCAAGACCCGGCCCGAGGGCCAGCCCGGCCTCTATCGGCGCTGAGCCTGCCGCCGGCGGTTGCCGCCGGGAAGGCGAAAGCCGATTCAGCGCATTTGCGTTCGAATTTTTCGAATCAAGGCTTCAAGCCGCTTGCGTTCATTCCGTCGGCCGGCTTCCTAAACTAGCCCTCATGTCGAGCCAAAACTCATCCGTTCCACGCTACCACGGCTTCTCCATCCTGCTGCACTGGCTGCTGGGGGCGGCGCTGATCGCCGTCTTCGTGGTCGGCGCCTACATGGCCGACCTGCCGTTCTCGCCGCAGCGGCTCAAGCTCTACAACTGGCACAAGTGGGCAGGCGTCTGCATCCTGATCCTGTCGCTGCTGCGGCTGGTCTGGCGCCTGACGCACCGGCCTCCCGAGCTGCCGGCCAAGATCGCCGACGCCATGCCGGCCTGGCAGCGCATGGCGCATCACGCCACCCACCACGGGCTCTACCTGCTGTTCTTCGCGGTGCCGCTGATCGGCTGGGCCTACAGCTCGGCGGCCGGCTTCCCCGTCGTGCTGTTCGGCGTGCTGCCGCTGCCCGACTTCGTCCCGGTGGACAAGGTGCTGGCCGAGCTGATCAAGCCCTGGCACGAGATCTCGGCCTTCGCCATGATGGCGCTGGTGCTGCTGCACGTGGCAGGAGCGCTCAAGCATGCGCTGGTCGACCGCGACGGCCTGCTGCAGCGCATGAACCCGTTCGACAAGTAAGCCCTTCCCTGGCGTATCAACTGGAGCGTTCCACGTGAAACACAGCATCCTCACCGCCGTCGTCGGCCTGGCCGCTGCCACCGTCCTCGTTCCCGCCCAGGCGCAGCAGAAGCTGGTGCCGGCGCAGAGCGAGATCACCTTCGTCAGCAAGCAGATGGGCGTTCCGGTCGAGGGCAAGTTCCGCCAGTTCGACGGCCAGGTCGCCTTCGACCCGGCCAAGCCGGCCGCCAGCCAGATCGCCCTCAGCGTCGACCTGGCCAGCATCTCGATGGGCAAGGAGGCCGAGGCCGAACTGCCCAAGCCGGTCTGGTTCAATACGTCCAAGTTCCCGAAGGCCACCTTCCAGTCCGGCGCGGTCAAGGCGCTCGGCGGCGGCAAGTACGAGATCGCCGGGAAGCTCGCGATCAAGGGCGTCAGCAGCGACGTCGTCATTCCCGTGACCCTGACGCAGTCGGGCTCGACCACCACCGCGACCGGCGCCTTCCCGATCCGGCGGCTGGCGTTCAGGATCGGCGAGAACGAATGGGCCGACACCTCGATGGTCGCCGACGAGGTCCAGGTTAGGTTCAAGCTCGCGCTGACCGGCGTGGGCAAGCTGTAAGCCTTTTTCCTTTCACTCTTTTCTCTTTCTTTTCACTGGAGACTTCACCATGCGCAAGACCCTCACCGTCATCGCCGCCCTGCTGACCGCCGGCGCAGCCTCGGCCGCCAACTACAGCGTCGACCCGACCCACACCTTCGCGACCTTCGAGATCGACCACTTCGGCGCCTCGGTCAACCGCGCCCGCTTCGACAAGAAGGAAGGCACCGTGCAGTTCGACCGCGCCGCCAAGACCGGCAAGGTCGACATCTCGCTCGACATCGCCTCGGTCAACTCGGGCACCGCCGCCTTCGACAAGCACCTGCAGAGCGCCGACATCTTCAACGCCGCCCAGTTCCCCAAGGCGCGCTTCGTCTCCGACAAGTTCGTCTTCGACGGCGACAAGGTCACCGAGGTCCAGGGCCAGCTGACCCTGGTCGGCAAGACCCAGCCGGTCACCCTCAAGGCCAGGCAGTTCAACTGCTTCCAGAGCCCGATGCTCAAGCGCGAAGTCTGCGGCGGCGACTTCGAGGCCACCATTGACCGCACTGCCTTCGGCGTCAACTACGGCGTGGACTGGGGCTTCGCGAAGAACGTCCGCCTGGTGATCCAGGTCGAGGCCGTCAAGCAGTAATCCTGCTCATCCGACTGCAAGAAACCCGCCCGGCTTGCAAGGCTCGGCGGGTTTCTTGCGCCTGGACGCGGGGCAGGGGGGCGCGGTCAGCCGAACTTCAGGAACAGCTGGCTGTAGGGTTTCTTGAGCCGGTCCAGCGCTTCGCGCGCCTGCGCCGCGTCCTGTGCCAGCAGCGCCTGCATCAGCGCCGCCACCGACTGCTCGACCGCGGCCAGCAGGCGCGTGAATTCGGCGTCCGCCGCCAGCGCCGCCGGTGCCTCGCTGCGCAGCTTGCGTGCCAGATAGTCCAGCGCGCCGGCCTGGCCGAGCAGCCTGAGCAGTCCGGATGGCTGTCCGGCCTGCGCCGGGCCGTCGGTCAGCAGCAGCTCCATCTGGGCGTGGTAGGCGTTCATGTGGTCGCTGAAGCTGATCACGCCGTTGCGCCGGCGCAGCTCGGCCATCAGGTCGCGTGCGGCTTCCAGCGTCTCGTGGGCATGGGCCAGTTGGCCGGCGCGGATCTCGCCTTCCGCTTTTTCGTACACGGCAGCCACCTCGGCCAGGGTCGCGGGCAGGCGGCTGTCCTGCGCATAGGGCGACGGTGCCGACTGGCCGAAGCGTTGGGCCAGCGACTGCCAGCTGCGCCGGGCCTGGACGATGGCCTGCTCGGCTTCGGGCTGGGACTGGCCGTTGGTCCTGAACAGTGCGGCGCGGTAGGGCGCGTAGGCGGCGTCCATGGCTTCGGTCAAGGCGTCAGCCGCGATGGCAGACGCGTTGAGTGCCAGCAGGCAGCAGCCTGCGATGATTGCGTGATTCATGTTTTCTCCCCTGGACATGCTGGATGGCGACCTTGCCGACCTTGCCATCATCGCAGCGGCCATGCGGACTGTCCAACGCCTGCGCCACGCTTCCACCTTGCCAGCGTCATTGCTCTGGGCGAGACTGTCAGCAGATGCACAATCCACACAGGAGGAAAGCCATGACGACAGAAAACCCGCAGTCCGCCGCAGCCCAGCTCGAAGCCGACGTCAGGCGCGCAGTCGAGCAGGGGCTCAATTTGCAGCAGCGCGTGCGCGAGCTGACGCTGCAGCAGATGGCCAGCGGCAGGATCGACCTCGCCGCGTTGCGCGAGCTCAGCCAGGCGGTGCTCAATGGCGCGCTGGCCGGCGCCCAGCCGCTGCTGCAGCCGGCGCTGGCGCAGTCCGGCCAGGCCCGCGAGCAGCTGCAGCAGGTCGTCGCCGGACTCGACGGCGCGCTGGCGCAGCTGGCCCAGACCGCCAGCCTGGCGCTGCAGGAGGCCGCCGGCAAGGCGCAGCTCTTCGCCGAGACAGACCTCAGGCGCGCGCGCGCCGACTTCGAGCAGCTCGAGCAGATGTTCCTCGAGACGCTGCAGGCGACCGCGGCGCGCTCGCGCGATGCCGCCGGCCTGATCATGTCCGAGCTCGCGACCCATTCGCGCCTGAAGGGATCGGCCGTCGGCGCCGAGCTGCAGCGCAGCTGGATCAGGACCGCGCAGCAGCTCGGCGAGGCGGGCCGGGCCCAGCTCGACGCCGGCCTCAAGCTGGCCCAGGCGAGCTCGGACCTGCTGCGCCAGATCGCCGCCGGCGTGCTCGGCGGCCTGGCCGACCAGATCAAGCCCCCGGCCAAGCCTGCCCAAGGTAGCCAGGAGTCCTGATGCTCTGGCAGGCGCTGGCCTCGGTGCGCGACCTGGGCCGCCTGCATGACATCGCCTCGGTCCTGGTCCGCCATGGCTTCGGCGGCTTCGTGCGCCGCATGGGGCTGGCCGAGACGCTCGAGGAGGCGGGCCGGGCACTGCACTGGGGCGACACCCGCGAGCTGACCCAGCTGACGCCGCCGCAGCGGCTGCGCCGCGTGCTCGAGGAGCTCGGCCCCACCTTCGTCAAGCTGGGACAGGTGCTCGCGACCCGGGTCGACCTGTTCGAGCCCGAGTGGATCACCGAGTTCGGCAAGCTGCAGGACAGCGCGCCGCCCGTGCCCTACGAGGCGCTGCTGCCACAGCTGGTCGAGGACCTGGGCGCGCCGCCCGAGCAGGTCTTCGCCCATTTCGATCGCGAGCCGCTGGCGGCCGCGTCGATCGCGCAGGTGCACCGCGCCCGGCTGGCCGACGGCACCGAAGTCGTGGTCAAGGTCCGCAGGCCCGGCATCAAGCCTGTGGTCGAGGCCGACCTGCGCTGGCTGCTGCGGCTGGCCCAGCTGGCCGAGGCCGAGAGCCCCGAGCTGCGCACCTTCAGCCCGCAGCAGGTGGTGCGCCAGTTCGGCCAGTCGCTGCGCAACGAGCTCGACTTCAGCATCGAGGGCCGCAACGCCACCCGCATCGCGGCCCAGTTCGAGGGCTATGTCGACTCCGACGCCAGCCAGCCGCGCTCGGCGGGCGGCGAGCTCTTGCAGCCGCCGCCGCTGATCGTGGTGCCGCGCGTGCACTGGGACTGGAGCGGCGAGCGCGTCTGCGTGCAGGACTACATCGACGGCATACCGGGCCGCAAGCTGGCCGAGGTCGATGCCGCCGGTCTCGACCGCAAGCTGCTGGCCCGGCGCGGCGCGCGCGCGGTGCTCAAGATGATCGTGCAGGACGGCTTCTTCCACGCCGACCCGCATCCGGGCAATGTGTTCTACCTGCCGGGCAACCGGCTCGCCTTCATCGACTTCGGCATGGTCGGGCGCCTGGGTGAGCGCCGGCGCGAGCAGCTGATGGAACTGCTGCTCGGGCTGGTGCAGCAGGAGCCGGCAAGGGTCGCCGAAGTGCTGAGCGACTGGAGCGGCAACGGCGCGCTCGACCATGAAGTGCTGGTCGGCGAGATCGAGGCCTTCGTCGAGCAGTACCGCGGCGTGCCGCTCAGGCAGCTGCAGCTGGGCTCGCTGCTGTCCGACCAGGTCGCCATCCTGCGCCGCCATCAGGTGCGGCTGCCGGCCGACCTCAGCCTGCTGATCAAGGCCTTCGTGACGCTCGAGGGCATGGGCCGCGAGCTCGACCCGGACTTCGACATGGCGGGCGAGGCGCTGCCGCTGCTGCGAGAGCTGCTGCAGGCGCGCTACGCGCCGGCGGCGCTGCTCCAGCGTGGCATGGGCAGCGCGCGCGAACTGGTCTCGCTGCTGGCCGGACTGCCGCGGGACTTCTCGCGCCTGCTGCGCGCGGCGCGCAAGGGCAGGCTGGACATCCACATCGACGTCCTGCACCTCAAGCGCGTCGGCAACCAGATCGACCGTGCCGTCAACCGCCTGGTCATCGGTGTCGTGATCGCGGCGCTGATCATCGGCTCGTCGATCGTGCTGACCGTGCCGCAGGCGCCGCAGTGGCTGGGCACGCTGGGCTTCGTGATCGCGCTGATCGGCAGCGTCTGGCTGATCCTGTCGGTCTGGGGCGCCAACCGGCGCGACCGCGACGACGACTGAGACCTGCCGCCGGCTAGGGTAACTACTAGGTAATTGCCTACGAATCAGAGGGGAATCATGCGGGAATATGTGTCATGATCGCGTAAGGATTGCCATATCGGCAGACAAAAATCGATCTAGGAGACAAGCAAAATGACCGATTCCCTCCAAGACATTGCCTCGTCGAACATCTCGCGCCGCAGTCTGCTCAAGGCCGCCCCGGCCGCTGCCCTGACCACCGGCCTCTACAGTCCGCTGGCGCGCGCCCAGGCCGGCAACACGATCAAGATCGGCTACATCAGCCCGCAGACCGGCCCGCTGGCCGCCTTTGCCGAGCCCGACAAGTTCACCCTCGAGCAGGTGAAGAAGGCGGTTGCCGGCGGCATCACCATCGGTGGCAAGAAATACGCGGTCGAGGTCATCTACAAGGACTCCCAGTCCAACCCGAACAAGGCGGGCGCTGCCGCTGCCGAGCTGATCCTGCGCGACAAGGTCGACCTGGTGGTGGCCTCGTCGACGCCGGCGACCACCAACCCGGTGGCGGACCAGTGCGAGGCCAACGGCGTGCCCTGCATCACCAACGACACCCCCTGGCAGCCGCATTTCTTCGGCCGCAAGGGCGACCCGAAGAAGGGTTTCGAGTGGACCTACCACTTCTTCTGGGGCCTGGAGGACGTGGTCGGCGCGCTGACCGGCGCCTGGTCGCAGCTGTCGACCAACAAGGTGATGGGCGCGCTGTGGCCCAACGACGAGGACGGCAATGCCTGGGGTGATCCCAAGATCGGCTTCCCGCCGGTGCTGGCGCAGAAGGGCTTCAAGCTGATCGACCGCGGCCGTTTCCAGTCGCCGATGAACAACTTCTCGACCTTCATCAGCGAGTTCAAGAAGGAGCAGGTCGAGATCGTCTCCGGCGTGCTGCCCCCGCCCGACTTCGCCAACTTCTGGAACCAGGCCGGCCAGCAGGGCTTCCGTCCCAAGATCGTCTGCGTGCCCAAGGCCACCGAATTCCCGGCGGCCGTCGCTGCCTTCGGCGACCGTGCCGAGGGCCTGACGGTCGAGGTCTGGTGGAGCCCGGCGCATCCGTTCAGCTCGTCGCTGACCGGCCAGACCTCGCGCCAGCTCGCCGACGCCTACACCGCCGCGACCGGCCGTCCCTGGAACATGACGCTCGGCTTCAAGCAGTCCCTGTTCGAGGTGGCGATCGATGCGCTCAAGCGCGCCACCGACCGTTCGCCCGAGGCCATCCGCGACGCGATCGCGTCGACCAACCTCAACACGGTCGTCGGCCCGGTCAACTTCAAGAAGGGTCCGGTGCCCAACATCGCCAAGACTCCGCTGGTGGTCGGCCAGTGGAAGCGCAGCAAGAAGGGCCTGGAGCTGATGGTGGTCGACAACACCCTGGCTCCCAACATCCCCAAGCAGGCTGCGCTGGAGCCGATGAAGTACGCCTGACCGGTTTTTCTCCATGCATCAACAAGCACCAACCGCCGCCCAGGCGGCGGGCGGGGCGGCTGCGGCCGCCCCGCTTTTGCGCCTGACGGGCGTGAGCAAGCGCTACGGCGCGCTGGTCGTGACCAATGACGTCTCGCTCGACGTGCGCGCCGGCGAGACCCTCGGCATCCTCGGCCCCAACGGCGCCGGCAAGACCACGCTGTTCAACCTGATCTCGGGCGACGCCAAGGCCAATGCCGGCCGCATCGAGTACGCCGGCCAGGACATCAGCGCCTTGCCGCCGCACCAGCGCTGCCGCCTCGGCATCGGCCGCAGCTACCAGGTTCCACAGCCCTTCGGCCACATGACGGTGTTCGAGAACCTCGTCACGGCCGCCAGCTTCGGTGGCCAGCAGCCCGAGCGCGAGGCCTGGCGGACCGCCGTCGAGGTGCTCGAGAAAACCGGCCTGCAGGCGCAGGCCAACCAGCCGGCCGGCGGCCTGACCCTGCTCAACCGCAAGCGGCTCGAGCTCGCGCGAGCGCTGGCGACCCGGCCGCAGCTGCTGCTGCTCGACGAGATCGCCGGCGGCCTGACCGAGCACGAGGCGCACGAGCTGGTCGATGAGCTGCGCCGCATCAAGGCCGAGGGCGTCACCATGGTCTGGATCGAGCATGTGGTCCATGCGCTGCTGTCGATCGCGGACCGGCTGTTCGTGATCAATTTCGGCTCCAGGCTGGCGGAGGGGCTGCCGCATGACGTGATGAACGACCCTGAGGTCAAGCGCGTCTACATGGGCATGGAGGCTTGAATGACGAACCAGGATCAAACCCCATTGCTGCGGACCGTGGCGCTGCAGGCGGGCTACGGCGACGCCCAGGCCCTGTTCGGCATCGACTTCCATCTCGATGCCGGCGAGGTCGTGGCCATCATCGGCGCCAACGGCGCGGGCAAGAGCACCTTCCTGAAGTCGCTGACCGGCCTGGTCAGGGTGCCTGGACAGGCGGTGCAGCTGCGCGGAGAGGCCATCGGCGGCCTGCCGCCGGGTCAGATCGTGCGCCGCGGCCTGGCGATGGTGCCGGAAGGCCGCCGACTGTTTCCCAGCCTGTCGGTCGAGGAGAACCTGCTGATGGGCAGCTTCGCCCAGCGACCCGGCCCCTGGTCGCTCGAGCGCCTCTACGCCATGTTCCCGATCCTGAAGGAGAAGCGCCGCAATCCTTCCGGCGCCCTGTCGGGCGGCCAGCAGCAGATGGTGGCCATCGGGCGCGCCCTGATGAGCAACCCGGACATCCTGCTGTGCGACGAGCTCTCGCTCGGGCTGGCGCCGATCGTGATCCGCGAGATCTATGCCGCGCTGCCCGCCATCACGGCCGACGGCATGAGCGTGGTCGTGGTCGAGCAGGACGTGAGCCTGGCGCAGCAGGTGTCCCGGCGCGTCTACTGCTTCCAGGAAGGGCGGGTGTCGCTGCAGGGCGACAGCCAGTCCCTGACTCGGGAGCAGATCAGTGAGGCCTATTTCGGGATCTGAACCATGCTGGAATTGATTGTTCAGGGTCTGCTGCTCGGCGGACTCTATGCCCTGTTCGCGCAGGGCCTGTCGGTGATGTTCGGCGTCATGCGCCTGACCAATATCGCGCAGGGCGACTTCATCGTGATGGCAGCCTTCGCGGCCATCGTGCTGGCCCAGCTGCTGGGCAACCAGCCGCTGTGGGTGGCGCTGGCACTGGTGCCGCTGGGCTTCGCGCTGGGCTACGGCCTGCAGCGCGGCCTGCTCAACCGCACCCTGGGGCGCGATCCCCTGCCTTCGCTGGTGGTGACCTTCGGCCTGTCGATCGTGATCCAGAACGCGCTGCAGGAGATCTTCTCGGCCGATCCGCGCTCCCTGCTGGTCGAGGGCCTGGGCACCCGCAGCCTGGACCTGGCCGGCATCAGCATCGGCTTGCTGCCGCTGCTCATCCTGGTGCTGGCCCTGGCCTGCACCCTGGGCCTGCAGCTGCTGTTCAACCGCACCTCGCTCGGCCGCGCCTTCCGCGCCGTCTCCGACGACCGCGAGATCGCCGAGCTGATGGGGCTGGACGCGCGCAAGGTCTACGCCATGGCCACCGGCATCGCCTTCGGGCTGATCGCGCTGGCCGGCCTGCTGCAGGCGATGCGCACCACGGTGGCGCCGTCCGACGGCCCGATGCTGCTGCTGTTCGCCTTCGAGGCGGTGATCATCGGCGGCATGGGCTCGTTCTGGGGCACGCTGGTCGGCGCCCTGGTGCTGGGCGTCACGCAGCAGGTGGGTTTCCAGGTCGATCCGGGCTGGGGCCTGTGGTTCGGCCACCTTGTGTTCCTGGTCGTGCTAGTGGTGCGGCCGCAGGGTCTGTTCCCCAAGACCAGAGGGTAAATCGCCATGACATTTGTGGTCGAAAGAAGCACGCGCACCAGCCAGGTCGCGCTCGTGCTCGGAGCCGTGTGGCTGGTGTTCGCGGCCTCGCTGCCCTGGTGGGGCGAAGCCGCCTGGATGCGCGAGTTCGTCGAGTTCTCCTGCTATTTCATCTTCGCGATGATGTGGAACCTGCTGGCCGGCTACGGCGGCATGGTCTCGGTCGGGCAGCAGGCCTTCTTCGGGCTGGGCGGCTACGTGATGCTGGCCCTGGGCAACCTGGCGGGGGTGAATCCCTTCCTGGCGATTCCGCTGGCGGCCGTGGTGGCGGCCTTGTTCGCCATTCCGGTGTCGTGGGTCGCCTTCCGGCTGCAGGGCGGCTACTTCGCCATCGGCACCTGGGTGATCGCCGAGGTGTTCCGCCTGACGGTGGCCAACATCCCGGCCGTCGGCGGCGGGTCGGGCACCAGCCTGACGGCGCTGCGAGGCATCGACCGGGTCACGCGCCAGCACACCACCTACTGGATCGCACTGGTCTGCGTGGCGGCCTGCATCGGCGGGGTCTACCTGTTCCTGCGCAGCAAGCAGGGCCTGGCGCTGCAGGCGATCCGGGACAACCCGGTCGCCGCCGAGAGCCAGGGCATCGCGGTGCAGCGCATGAAGCTGATGGTCTACGTGGTCGCGGCCATGGGCTGCGGCCTGGCCGGAGCGCTGTACTTCGTCAGCAACCTGCGCATCACCCCCGATGCCGCCTTCGGCGTAAACTGGACCGCGTTCGCGATCTTCATCGTCGTCATCGGCGGCATCGGGCGGATCGAGGGGCCGATTGTGGGAGCGGTGCTGTTCTGGCTGCTCAACAAGTTCTTTGCCGACTACGGCACCTGGTACCAGCTGGGCCTGGGTGCGCTGGCCGTGCTGGTCACCGTGGCCTTCAGGCAGGGCTTCTGGGGCGTGATCGAGCAGCGGCTCGGCATCTCGCTGTTCCCGACCCAGCGCCGCCTGCGCTACGAGGCCGGCAGCAGGCACTGAGCGCGGCTGCGCTCGGCGGGCTTCCCTGCTGGCTGCTGTCGCCGGTTGTATGCTTGCTGCATGCGCCGGCCGGCAGGGCTGGCCACTGCAGGCGAAGCCCATGACCCCGATCACCCAAATTGAAGACCTGCGCCGGCTGGCCCGCCAGCGGGTGCCGCGCATGTTCTACGACTACGTCGATGCCGGCAGCTGGACCGAGAGCACCTACCGCGCCAACGAAGCTGACTTCCAGGCGATCAAGTTCCGCCAGCGGGTCGCCGTCAACATCGAGGGGCGCAGCACCCGCAGCACGATGGCCGGGCAGGAGGTCGCGATGCCGCTGGCGCTGGCCCCCACCGGCCTGACCGGCATGTTGCACGCCGACGGCGAGATCCTGGCGGCGCGCGCGGCCCGGCGCTTCGGCGTGCCGTTCACGCTCTCGACCATGAGCATCTGCTCGATCGAGGACGTGGCCGAGCAGGCCGGGCCGGGCTTCTGGTTCCAGCTCTACCTGATGCGGGACCGCGCCTTCATGGAGCGCCTGCTGGCTCGCGCCCGCGACGCCGGCTGCCCGGCGCTGATGCTGACGCTGGACCTGCAGATCGCCGGCCAGCGCCACAAGGACATCAAGAACGGCCTCTCCACGCCGCCCAGGCTCACCTTGACCAACCTGGTCGACATCGCGACCAGGCCGCGCTGGGCACTCGGCATGCTGGGCACGCGCAGGCGCCAGTTCGGCAACATCGTCGGCCATGTCAGCGGTGTCGACGACATGGGCTCGCTGGCGGCCTGGACCGCCAGCCAGTTCGATCCCACGCTGGACTGGGACACGGTGCGCTGGATCCGTCAGCGTTGGCAGGGCAAGCTGATCCTGAAGGGCATTCTCGATGCCGAGGACGCCTGGCTCGCGCTGGACACGGGTGCCGACGCGCTGGTCGTGAGCAACCACGGCGGGCGCCAGCTTGATGGCGCGTCGTCCACCATCCGCGCGCTGCCGGCCATCGTCGACGCGGTCGGCGACCGGATCGAGGTGCACCTGGACGGTGGCGTGCGCAGCGGCCAGGAACTGCTGCGCGCGCTGGCCCTGGGCGCGCGCGGCTGCCACATCGGGCGCGCCTTCCTCTACGGCCTGGGCGCCCTGGGCCAGGCCGGCGTGACGCGCTGCCTAGAGATCCTGCACCAGGAGCTCGACGTCACCATGGGCCTGTGCGGCCAGACCCGCATCGACCAGGTCGGCCGCCACATCCTGCTGCCGGGCAGCTACCCCGGCTCGTCCTGAGCTGCCCTGTCTTACCATTGCCGCTTTTCACTGTCGCACCAAGCCCATGACTCCCGAAGCCCTGCTCAAGAACCTATCCCTTGTTGCCGGCGCCGGCCTGCTGGCCTGCGTGGCGCTGCAGCCTGCTGCCGCGCAGACCGATGCGGGTGCACCGCTCAAGCTGCTGGTCGGCTTCCCTGCCGGCGGCAGCACCGATGCGATCGCGCGCCATCTGGCACAGGGACTGCAGCAGGAGCTCGGCCGCAACGTGGTGGTCGAGAACAAGCCCGGCGCCGGCGGCCAGATCGCGGCCCAGGCGCTCAAGGCGGCTCGCCC
>JBDLTM010000009.1:0-21332 GCA_039805805.1 Pseudomonadota bacterium
CGGCGTCCTCGACCAGCACGAACTTGATCTCGCCCGCCTCGGCCTTCTTGTCGACTCGCATCAGCTGCAGGTAGCGCTGCGCATTGGACAAGGACTCGAAGCCTGCGCCATGGCCGTGCTGGAGCTGAGGGCCGCGCACCGGCAGGCCGGCCGCTTCGACGAGCCGGGACAGGCGCCCGGCCTTGTCCGCCGACAGCAGGCCCAGGCGCTGCGACAGCTGCGCCGCCATCACCATTCCGCAGCCGACCGCCTCTCCATGCAGCCACTCGCCATAGCCCAGGCCGGCCTCGATCGCGTGGCCGAAGGTGTGGCCGAAGTTCAGGATTGCGCGCAGGCCCGACTCGCGCTCGTCCTGGCCCACCACCTCGGCCTTGATCTCGCAGCTGCGCTGCACCGCGCGGGCCAGCGCCTGCGGGTCGCGCGCGCGCAGCGCCGGCAGGTTGGCCTCGATCCAGTCCAGGAAGGCCAGGTCGTGGATGGGGCCATACTTGATGACCTCGGCCAGGCCGGCGGACAGCTCGCGCTCGGGCAGGGTCTTGAGCGTGTCGAGATCGCAGACCACGCGCACCGGCTGGTAGAAGGCGCCGATCATGTTCTTGCCCAGCGGGTGGTTGATCGCGGTCTTGCCGCCGACCGAGGAATCCACCTGCGACAGCAGCGTGGTCGGCACCTGCACGAAGGGCACGCCACGCATGTAGCAGGCGGCGGCAAAGCCGGTCATGTCGCCCACCACGCCGCCACCCAGCGCGAACAGGACCGTCTTGCGGTCGCAGCCCTTGGACAGCAGCGCGTCGAAGATCATGTTGAGCGAATCCCAGGTCTTGTACGCCTCGCCATCGGGCAGTTCCACCACATGCACCAGCGGATAGTGGCCGGCCAGCGCGCGCTGCAGCCGCCCCGCGTAGAGCGGACCGACGGTGGTGTTGGTCACGATCAGCGCCGCCGCCGCCTTGGGCAGGCCAGCCCAGCTGGCCGGATCGTCCAGCAGGGAAGAGCCGACCAGGATCGGATAGCTGCGCTCGCCCAGGTCGATCTCGACGCGGGAATGGACTTGTCCGCCCACGGGCGGCAGGGGGATGGCTTCGGTCATCCCGCTAGTTTAGCGGGGCATGGCTGGCGGCAAGGTTCCGGCGAGCTCGAGCTGCATCACGATCATGTTGACCAGGGTCGCGACCGAAGGTCGGCCGGTCTCGATCACGTAATGCGCGCAGTCACGATACTGCGGGTCGCGCGCCTCGTAGAGGTCGCGCAGACGCTGCAGCGGATCGGCCACCAGCAGCAGCGGGCGGCCTCTGTCATGCTTGATGCGACGGTAGATGTCCTCGGGCGTCGAGCGCAGGTAGATCACCTGGCCGCGCGCCTTCAGGAAGGTCCGGGTCGCCTCGCGCATGCAGGCGCCGCCTCCGGTCGACAGCACCGCCGCAGGCCCCTGGCTGAGCTCGTCGAGCGTGTCCTGCTCGATGTCGCGGAAGCGCGCCTCGCCCTCGCGCTCGAAGAACTCGCGGATCGAGCAGCCGAGCCGCTCCTCGATCACGTGGTCGGAGTCGATGAAGGGGACGCCCAGCCGCCGGGAGAGCTGGCGCCCGACGGTGGATTTGCCTGAACCGGGCAGGCCGACGAGGACGATGGTCAAGGAAGCGACATCCAAGGAGATCAGCTAAGCCATATCTCACCGCTGGGACATTCTTGCCCCTTGCAGCGAGAGCAAGGCATGAGAGTTTAACCCCATGCCCTGCTGCACCGCTATGGTGCAGGCGCTGGCACCGGGACGGTGAACTGGCTCACCTTCCCACCAGCAACCTCCACCTTGAAGTCGACACTTTCGCCGCCGACGCATTTTTCCAGAATGGCCACATGGTTGGTGGGCTCGATGCTGTTGCCGATGACGTCACCAAGCAGTTTTGCGGTGCAATCGCTGGAACCTCCTGCAGGACGAACTCCGACGCTGAGCTTGGCGTCGGCAGGCAGTGGGTTGCCGTTCAGGTCGGCCAGCCTGACGGCTATCGCAGCATTTGAACTTGTCAGCGTAGCAGTCCGCTTGTCTGACGGTATGGTGGTGTCGTACGAGCCAGGCAGCCCGATCTCGCCACCCGAGAACACGATCACGATCGACCGGCGGACCTTGGTCAGGGCCGTACCGGCACCACTTCCGTTCCAGATGCCATTGCAGGTACCTGCTTGCGACAGGCCCACGTTCGAGTTATCAGGACAATCCATGGCTTTGCCTGTGCCAGCGACTTCGGTCGATCCGGGGGGCATCACATATGTGACCTCGCCTTCAGCCGTGCCAATTATCAGATTCCTGTAGAGCTCCGTGAAAACGGCGTCCTCGTTCTTGTCCATGAAGGGCATACCGAGATCCTCGAACCACTCGCCGAGGTCGTAACGGTTGTTGTTGTTGGCGTCAATGAAGGATTCCTCCCCGTCTGCCATCGCGAGCACCGTGACCCTGCCCGGGCGCGGATCGCCAAGAGGGCTTCCATCAACGTTCGCGGAACCCAGCGGACGGTATTCCTGGCCGATCAGCTTCACCGTGCAGCCACCATCGATGACGATGCAACTGCTGGCGTTCGACGAGTTGATCTGGCCGCCCTCGGTCACGAACACCACCGGCGTGCCGTTCGGTACCGGGTTGCCCTGCCGGTCGGCCAGGCGCACCGTGATGCTGACGCTGTTGCCACTGAACTGGCTGGTGAACCGTCCACCGGCATAGAAGTTCAAGCGATCCGCCGCGATGTCGAAGAATCTCTGCGTCGGCAAGCCGGTCTGGATGGTCAGCTTGTTGGAGTCGGTGAAGATCTTCGTGCCAAACAACGTCGCCCGGACCTGGACCGTTTCAGGCTGCGTGCCCGCGCAGACCGAGAAGCTCACGGTTCCATTGCTGTCCGAAGTCGCGATATCAGGTGCACCGCAGAAACTGACGCCCCCCGTTGTGTTGCTCAAGGATGCCTTCACCTTCTGGCCAGCGACTGACTTTCCGACCGAGTCAATCACCATGAAGCTGACATTCGATTGGTTCTTGCCAACGGAACCCGCCTGGTAGATCACCGGTTCGCTGGTCTCAACGAAGCGTATGCCGGTTATGGGTGGAGCGGTCACCTTATATTCGACAGGATCCAGCGGCGCTGCACCAGCCGCGCTGGCGAAAACCAGGCATTTGTCGCCAACCGAACTGGTCTGTATCACCGCGCTGGCCTTGCCGTTGCTGCCCACCAGCGCCGTTGCCGGCGTCACGGTACCGCAAGCCGTGCTGAATTCGACGGCGACCGAGTTGGAGGGCGCCGTCTGGTTGTTGACCTTCACATCCACAGTGACGTTGACAGACTGACCGAGCTGGACACTGTCCAAGTCAGGATCCACGATGACAGACAGGCCGGAAAGCGCGACATTCGCCGCGGAGATCTGGAGATCGAGCGACTGGCTCACCTCGACCCCATCGACACTGGCCTTGACCGTGGCCGTGACCGCACCGTAGGAATTCACCGACGATGGCGCGACCGCGAACTTGGCCACGCCATCCTGGCCAGTCAACTGCGAACCCGATTGCGGGGTCAGGGTAGCCAGGTCGTTGTCCAGCGTGACGGTCACGCGCTTGTAGGCCTGCAGCTCCTTCTTGGCATTCCTGAGCGTGACCTTCAGGTAACGGGCCTCGGTCTGCGACAGCGTGGGCGAGGGCAGCGCCGCATCTTTCGAATCCACCAGCTCCAGCGCAGCAGTCGGTGCCGCAACCGTCGTTCCGGTTCCATTGTCCGTGCCGGCTCCGCTGTCGCCTGACCCCGCTGCCTGCGTCCCCGCGCTCCCCCCGCCCCCGCCACAAGCCACCAGCGCCAGCGTCACCCACAGCGCCACGAACCATTTCCAGAATTTCATGATGGTTTTCCTCCCGATGCGTATGGCGGCTCTCAGCGCGCGGTGGCACTGGTGATGACATCCGACAGCATGCGCGGCGTCAGGAACACCAGCAGCTCGGTCTTCTCGGTCTTGATCGAGCGGCTCTTGAACAGGTTGCCGGCCACCGGGATGTCTCCCAGCAGCGGCACCTTGTTGACGTCCTCCTGCTCGCTCGAGGTGAAGATGCCGCCGATCACGACCGTGCCGCCGTTCTCGACCAGCACATTGGTCTTGACGCGCTTGGTATTGACCGCGACGCCGCCCGGATAGACGGTACCGGGGGTGTCCTTGTTGACCTCGACGTTGAGGATGATGCCTCCCTCTGGCGTGATCTGCGGTGTCACCGTCAGCCGCAGGCTGGCCTTGCGGAAGCTGACCGTCGTGGCACCCGTGACGCCGGCTGCCGATGGATAGGGAATGTCGACGCCCTGCTCGATCTCGGCCTGGGTCTGGTCGGCCGTGATCACGCGCGGGCTGGCGACCACCTTGCCCTTGCCATCGGCCTGCAGCGCCGAGATCTCGAGGTCGAGGAAGCGGTTGGCCGCAGGGCTGAACAGAGACAAAGCCAGCCTGGCCGGGTCGGTCGTTCCCTGGGAGATCGCTGGCAGGTTGACCAGACTGGTGTTGGCCGAGGTCAACGCGGTGCTGCGCTCCAGCGTGGTGGCCGAGACGGCATCGTAGCTGCCGCCGAAGGCGATCCGGTTGCTGCCACCGAGCGAGTAGCCGGCATCGCCGCCACGGATACCGCGCAGGTCGCTGCCGCCAAACTTGACGCCGAGCGAACGGCCGAAGGTGTCGCTGGCCTCGACGATGCGCGCCTCGATCATGACCTGGCGCACCGGGATGTCGAGCTTCTTGATCAGCTCCTGCACCGCCTCGAGCCGCGATGGGATGTCGGTCACGAACAGCTGGTTGGTGCGCGGCTCGGGGACCACGCTGCCGCGCTGCGACAGCAGGCGCGCGCCAGCGCCGCCAGACGCGCCACCGCCCCCGGACTGCCCCGACACCTCGCCGCGCAACTGCGCCGCGATGTCGACAGCCTTGGCGTAGTTCATCTGGAAGGCCTGGGTGCGCACCGGCTCCAGCGTCTGGACCGCCGCCTGGGCCTCGAACTCCTGCTTCTCGCGCGCGGAGATCTCGTCCTTGGGCGCGATCCAGATCACGTTGCCGGTCTTGCGCATGCCCAGGCCCTTGGCCTGCAGGATGATGTCGAGCGCCTGGTCCCAAGGCACGTCCTTGAGCCGCAGCGTGACGTTGCCCGCGACCGAGTCCGAGGTCACGATGTTGAAGTTGGTGAAGTCGGCGATCACCTGCAGCAGCGATCGGACCTCGATATTCTGGAAGTTCAGCGTCAGCTTCTCGCCGGCGTAACCGGTGCCCTGGGTCAGCTTGTTCGGGTCGACCCTGGGCTCGCGCACCTCGAGCACGAACTGGCGGTCGCTCTGGTAGGCGCTGTGCTCCCAGTTGCCACGCGCCTCGACCACCATGCGGACCCGGTCACCGACCTGGCTCATGGTGAGCAGTTGCACCGGCGTGCCGAAATCGGTCACGTCGAGCCGGCGCCGCAGCACCTCGGGCAGGGAGGTCTTGAGGAAGTCGACCACCAGCTTGCGACCCTGCTGGCGCACATCGACCCCGGACTGGCTGCTCGCCAGGTTCACGATCACCCGCCCGGCCCCATCCGGCCCGCGTCTGAAGTCGACATCCTCCAGCGGCAGCATGTCGCCTGCGCCAGCAGCGGCGCGATCAGCCTCCAGCGCGGCTACACCGGAATCGAGCAGGACCAGGAGGGTATTGCCCTCGATGCGGGTCTGGTAGCCTGACGCCTGGGTCAGGTTGAGCACCACCCGCGTGCGGTCACCGGCCTGCACCACATTGGCCGAGCGCAGCTTACCCTGGTTGAGTTCGATCAGCTTGCGTCCGGTGGCGTTGCTGGCCGCTGGAAAGTCGAGTGCGATGCGCGCAGGCGACTGCAGGGCAAAACCGGATGGGGGCTGAGACAGCGGTTCGCTGAGCTGGATGCGCACGATGTCGGAGCCACCCTGGGTGGCGGCGCTCAGCGACTGGATGGCGAGCTCAGCCTGCGCCAGGCCGGCAGACATCACCCCCAGTGCCAGCATGGACAGGCTGCGCCAGCCAGTCAGGCCCGGGATCGGTTTCTTGTTCTGGCTCATTTGCGGGTTTCCTCCTGTAGCTGCAGCGTGGCCTGACGCTCCACCCAGTCGCCGGCGGGATCCTGGACGATCTCGCGCAGCACGACTTCCTGTTCGCTGACCTGGGTGACACGGCCGAAGTTTTGCCCCAGGTACTGGCCGACCCCCACCTGGTAGAGCATCTTGTCGACCCGGACCAGCGCCACCTTGCGCCCGCCCCGGTCCATCAGGCCGACCATGGACATGGTGTCGAGCGGGATGAGTTCGAGCGGTTCCTTGCGGCGCTCGAGCTCGGCCCGCACCAGCGCGCTGCCGGCGCCGGTGGCACTTTCACTGCGCAGTGCAGTGAAGAGCTTTTCCGGGCTGAAGGGGGGGATGGCCGACTCGCTCTCGTATCGCTGGGGCACGAATCGCTTGGGCTCCGGAATCGGCTCGACCCTGGGCGCAACGAGATTTCGCTGCTCGGTCATCCATTGGCGGATCTCATCCTGTGATGACTGGCCGCAGGCAGCCAGCAGCTGGGCCAGCCCGAGCACAGCCGCGATCGCAGCGAATCGCGCGGACTTCATTTCTTGCCCCCCTTCTGGCTGGCTGCCTTCTGCGCCAGCACTTCGTCGGGATCGAGGTAGCGGAAGGTCTTGGCCGTGGCCTCCAGCGTCAGCAGATTGGACTTGTTGACGACCGGCGCCAGCACCAGGTTGTTGAGCGTGACGATCCGTGACAGGGCCGCGATATCGGCTGCGAACAGCGCGACGTCGTGATAGCTGCCGTTGACCTTGAGCGTGATCGGCTGCTCGGCGTAGTACTCCTGCAGGTTGATGCTGCCGGGCCGGAACAGGTCGAACTGCAGGCTGCGCCCCAGGCCAGCCTGGTTGATGTCGGACAGCAGGGCGTCCATTTCAGCCTTGCTCGGCAGCTGCTTCTCGAGCTGGTTGACATAGACCTGGACCTGCTCAAGCTGGAGCTTGAGCGCCTCGAGATTGACCGCCTGCGCCACCTTGGCCTGGTAGGTCTCGCGCAACTCGGTCTCCTGCCGGCGCTCGGTCTCGAGCTCGTCGGACAGGCCACTGAGCCAGGCATACCAGAGACCGGCCACCATGGCCAGCGTCAGGGCCAGCAGCAGCAGAATGCGCGGCGCGGCAGGCCAGCGCGAAGGGTCGCTTCGGTCCAGACTGTAGAAGTCCTTCCTGAGCCTTTCGAGCCCCCCGGCAAGGTCGAATGAAAGGGATAGTTTCTTGTCCACGAGACTCTCCTCAGACCTGGCCCGCCACGGCTGCAGCGGGCCCGGAATCCACCGGGCTGGATTGCCCCTCCTGGCCGCGCGTCAAGGCCATGCGCAAGGTGAAGTTGGACACTCGCCGCTTGCCTTGCTGCGGAACGTTGACGTCACCGGCCACGATCTCGACCAGCTGGGGCTGATGCAGCCAGGCGCTGCGGTTGCCCAGATTGCGCAGCAGTTCGGAGATGCGCTCCTGCGACTGAGCCACGCCAGAGATCACGATGCTGGAGCCCTCCTGCTTGAGCGAACTCAGGTAGACGCCATCCGGCAGCTGCCTGACCATCTCTTCGAGCAAATGAACCGGCAGGTTGCGATCGGCCTGCAGGCTCTCGACGGCCTGCTGGCGCGCCTTGAGCGCCTCGAGCTGGCTCTTGAGGCTGGCGACCTCCTTGATCTGGGCGTCGAGCACAGCGATCTCGGCGCGGAACAGGTCATTCCGCTCACGCTGGGCGTCGATGCGCCGCTGGAAGCTCAGCATGATGAGCAATGACAGCAGGAAGCCCGTCAGCAAGGCCAGCCCGAGCTGCAGCATGAACTGCTCGCGCCGGCGCTTGCGCGCAGCCTCCCGGTGCGGCAGCAGGTTGATCAGGATCATGAGTGGAACCTCCTCAATGCCAGGCCGGTTGCAACCAGATAGGAAGTCGCCTCGGATGCCAGCATCCCGGCCTTGACTTCAGGCCCGAGGACCATGCCGTCAAAGGGGTTGATGATCCGGCAGGGAAAAGAGGTCTGGGCAGCGACGGCCTCCATCACGCCCGGCAATGCCGCACAGCCGCCCGAAAGCAGCACATGGTCGACCTTGTTGTGAGGCGTGCTGGTGAAGAAGAACTGCAGCGCCCGGCCGATCTCCTGTCCCAGGGTGTCCAGAAAGGGCGCCAGCACCCGGCTGTCGTAATCCGGGGGAAGCTCGCGGCTTTTCTTCCTGGCGTCGGCTTCCTCGAAGCTCATGCCGTACTTCTGCGCGATCTGCTGGGACAGCAAGGCGCCGCCGAAGACCTGGTCGCGCTCGTAGATCACGTCGTCGTTGCGGATCACCTGCAGGCTGGTCGTGTGCGAGCCGACCTCGAACAACGCGATCAGGGCATCCCTGCCCTGGCTCGGCAGCGCCTCGATCACTCGGCCGGCGGCAAGCCGGCTGGCATAGGGCTCGACGTCCATCACCACGGGGACCAGCCCGGCCGCCTCCGCGAGCGCCTGGCGATCGGATACCTTTTCCTTGCGCGAGGCCGCCAGCAGGATGTCGAGCATGTCGGCTGCCGTCGCCGAAGGCCCGATGACGCAGAAGTCCAGGCTGACTTCGGTCAGTGGAAAGGGAATGTACTGCGAAGCTTCGGCCTCCACCTGGGCCTCGAGCTCGTCGGCCGCCAGGTCAGCCCCGAGCAGGATCTTCTTAGTGATCACGGCCGAGCCAGGCAGGGCCAGCGCCACATGGCGGGTCTTGCTCGCGCATTTGTCCAGCAGCCGCCTCATGGCCCCGACGACCTCGTCGAACTTCTCGACATTGCCCTCATTGACCCAGCCTCGCTCGAGTGGTTCGATGCCGCAACGCTCGAGCACCAAGGTCCCATCAGGCTTGCGGCCCAGCTCGACCAGCTTGACGGTGGAGGAACTGATATCGATGCCGAGCAGTGGCGCCGGGCCACGGCTGATAAACGTCTCGAGAGAGATCAATTCCTGCTCCTCCTGTTGCCAGCCAGAAATGGTCATTTGTTTTTTCACATTCTATCAGCAACAGGTCTTTATAAACAAGCCCATAAGACCTCATTAAAAGAATCATTATTGCCACAAGCCATCATGAGCCAGTGCTGACAAAGCCTGCAGTCGGACGGGGGATTCCTATAATCGGTGACCACCTCCTGACGCTGACGCATGCCCCGCCACCCAGACCCGAACTCGACGGAGGGACGATCCTCCACCCACAGCCAACAACCTGCATCCGGCTGGCGCTGGCTCAAGTGGTTGCTGGGCTTTGGCGCGGCCAGCCTGCTGGCCTTGCTGCTCGCCATAGGCGTCGCGCTGGCAGTGGCCTTCCCTAACCTTCCCGACGTCTCCGAGCTGGCGGATTACCGACCCAAGCTGCCGCTGCGCGTACTGAGCGCCGATGGAGAACTGATCGCCGAGTTCGGCGAGGAGCGCCGCAACCTGACGCCGATCGAGGACATCCCGCCGGTCATGATCAACGCCGTGCTGGCGATCGAGGATGCGCGCTTCTACCAGCACAGCGGCGTCGACTACATCGGCCTGCTGCGGGCTGCGCTGGCCAACCTGGGCCAGGCCAAGAGCCAGGGCGCCTCGACCATCACGATGCAGGTGGCGCGCAACGTCTACCTGTCGAGCGAGAAGAGCTATCTGCGCAAGATCTACGAGGTGCTGCTGACGCTCAAGCTCGAGGCGATGCTGAGCAAGGACCAGATCCTCGAGATCTACATGAACCAGATCTTCCTGGGGCACCGCGCCTATGGCTTTGCCTCGGCCGCCCAGGTCTACTACGGCAAGTCGCTCAAGGAGCTCTCGATCGCCGAGGCGGCCATGCTGGCCGGCCTGCCCAAGGCGCCTTCGGCCTACAACCCGATCAGCAACCCGCGGCGGGCCCGCATCCGCCAGCTCTACATCATCGAGCGCATGCAGGAAAACGGCTTCATCACGGCCGAGCAGGCGCGCGCGGCCAAGGACGAGCAGCTGGTGCTGCGCCGCGACAGCAGCCGGGAACCGCTGCACGCCGAGTACCTGGCCGAGATGGTGCGGCAGGCGGTCTTCCAGCAATACGGCCCCGAGACCTATACCCGAGGCCTGACCGTCCACACCACGCTGGACGCCAACGCGCAGCGCGCCGCCTATTCGTCGCTGCGCCGCGGCGTGCTCGACTACGAGCGCCGCCAGCACTACCGTGGCCCGGAGAAGTTCATCGCGCTGCCGGCAGATGCCAAGGCACGCGCCGAGGCGATCGACGAGGTCATCGCCAGCCACCCGGACAGCGGCGAGCTCAAGACTGCCGTGGTGCTCGAAGCCAGCGCGCGCAAGGTGGTCGTGGTGCGAGGCGACGACGAGCCGATCACGATCACGGGCGAAGGCCTGAAACCCGTACAGTCCGGCCTGTCCGACAAGGCTCCTCCCAACCTCAGGCTGCGCCCGGGTGCCGTGGTGCGCGTGGTCAAGAGCGAGCGCGGCTGGGACCTGACCCAGCTGCCGGAAGTCGAGTCGGCCTTCGTCGCGCTGGACCCGCGCAGCGGCGACATCAAGGCCCTGGTCGGCGGATTCGACTTCGAGAAGAACAAGTTCAACCATGTGACCCAGGCCTGGCGCCAGCCTGGCTCGAGCTTCAAGCCCTTCATCTACTCCGCAGCGCTCGAAAAAGGCGTCACGCCCGCGACCCAGGTCAACGATGCGCCGCTCTACTTCAGCGCCGGTGTCACCGGCGGCCAGCCCTGGGAGCCGAAGAACTACGACGGCAAGTTCGAGGGGCCGATGAGCGTGCGCACCGCGCTGGCCAAGTCCAAGAACATGGTGTCGATCCGCATCCTGCAGACCGTGGGCGCCAACGAGGCCCAGCAGTGGCTGACGCGGTTCGGCTTCGACGCAGACAAGCACCCGCCCTACCTGACGATGGCGCTGGGCGCAGGCTCGGTCACGCCGCTGCAGATGGCGGCTGGCTACGGCGTGTTCGCCAATGGCGGACGCTATGCGGCGCCGCGCTTCATCAGCAGCGTCACCGACCACAAGGGCAAGGTGCTGCAGGAGTCTCCGCCACCCAGCCTGGCCGAGCTGCCGCAGGTGATCGACGAGCGCAACGCCTTCATGATGAGCCAGCTGCTCAACGAGGTGACGCGGTCCGGTACCGCGGCGCGGGCCCAGGCCACGCTCCAGCGCCACGACCTCTACGGCAAGACGGGCACCACCAACGATGCGGTCGACGCCTGGTTCGTCGGCTACCAGCCGACCCTGGTCGGCGCGGTCTGGGTCGGCTACGACAACCCGCGCAACCTGGGCAGCCGCGAGACGGGCGGCGGCCTGGCGCTGCCGATCTGGATCGGATTCATGCAGCAGGCGCTGCGCAACACCCCGGTGACCGATATCGCAGTCCCGCCCGGAGTGGTCAACGTGCAGGGGGAGTGGTACTACGACAACTACGCGCCTGGCAGCGGCCTGGGCAAGCTGACGGGCGGCGAGGGCGAGAAGGACGCCGCCGGCCCCGAGACCGAGGAGAAGCGCGGCATCCTGGACCTGTTCAGGAACTGAAGCTCAGCGGCTGGCCAGCCTGTGCGCTGGCCTCCCGCGCCAGATGGGCGAAGAACTCGCCCGCGCCCTTGGTATCGAGCCACTGCCCGCCGTCGAACTTGTAGTGGTATCCACCCGAGCGCGCCGCCATCCAGATCTCGTGCAGCGGTTTTTGCAGGTTGATGATGATCTGGCTGCGGTTGGAGAAGGTCATGGTGATCATGCCGCCGACGCGCTGGTTGTCGATGTCGGCGTCGCTCTCGTCGTTGATGCGGTCGCAGGCCAGCTCGATGGCCTTGAGAACCGCTTCGGCACGGTCCATGTATTCGAGGTCGGTCATTACAATTCCCGGATGTTTGATACCCGGCAAATTCTAGGCCCCCGCGGCCGCGCTGCACTTGGCCCCATGGCCCGAATGGCATTGGCCTGCGCACCGCGCGCCCTGGCGGCAGTCCTCTGCGCCACCTTGCTCGGCCTGGCGGGCTGCGGACAGAAGGGTGCGCTCTATCTCCCCGACGGGCAAATCTCAAACGCCCCGCCACCGGCTACCAGCCCCCACAAGACTCAACGCTGACACCATGTCCCGACTCGCCACTGCCCAGGCCGACCTGCCGGCCCGCCCCTTCATCGACTACCGCGACGGCCAGCTGATGGTCGAAGGCGTTGCCGCCGCCGAGCTGGCGCGCGAGCACGGCACCCCGCTGTTCGTCTATTCGAAAGCCGCCATGCTGGATGCCCTGGCAGCCTACCAGCGCGGCTTCGCCGGTCGCGATGCGCTGGTCTGCTACGCGATGAAGGCCAACTCGACGCTGGCCGTGCTGCGCACCTTCGTCGAAGCCGGCTGCGGCCTCGACATCGTCTCGGGCGGCGAGCTCGAGCGCGCGCTGCGTGCCGGTGTCGATCCGGCCAAGGTGATCTTCTCGGGCGTGGGCAAGACGCGGACCGAGATGAAGCGCGCACTTGAAGCCGGTATCGGCTGCTTCAACGTCGAGAGCCTGCCCGAGCTCGACGTGCTGAGCGAAGTCGCCGCCGGCATGGGCCTGCGCGCGCCGGTCAGCCTGCGCGTCAACCCAGACGTCGACGCCAAGACCCATCCCTACATCTCGACTGGCCTGAAGGGCAACAAGTTCGGCATCGCGCACACCGACGCGCTGGCGGCCTACCGCCATGCCGCTGCCCTGCCCGGCCTGAAGGTCACCGGGATCGACTGCCACATAGGCTCGCAGATCACCGAGACCTCGCCCTACCTCGACGCGATGGACCGCGTGCTCGACCTGGTCGACCAGATCGAGGCCGTCGGCATCACGCTCGAGCACATCGACTTCGGCGGCGGCCTGGGCATCAACTACCGCGGCGAGACCCCGCCGGCGGCTGACGCTCTCTGGCAGCTGCTGCTGGCCAAGCTCGACGCGCGCGGCTACGGCCAGCGCAAGCTCGTGATCGAGCCGGGCCGCTCGCTGGTCGGCAATGCCGGCATCTGCCTGACCGAGGCCGTCTTCCTCAAGCCCGGCGAACAGAAGAACTTCCTGATCGTCGATGCCGCCATGAACGACCTGCCGCGTCCGGCCATGTACGAGGCCTACCACGCCATCGTGCCGGTACAGCCGCGCGAGGACGAGGCGCAGACCTGGGACGTGGTCGGCCCGGTGTGCGAGAGCGGCGACTGGCTGGGCCGCGAGCGCGAGCTCGCCGTGCAGACCGGCGACCTGCTGGCAGTCTGCTCGGCCGGTGCCTACTGCATGAGCATGTCGAGCAACTACAACACGCGCGGCCGTGCGGCCGAAGTGCTGGTCAGCGGCGACCAGGCCCGCGTCGTGCGCGCGCGCGAGTCGATAGCCGACCAGCTGCGGCTCGAGCAGATCTGAGCCCTTGCCTGGGCCCGTGGCGTGCCAGCCCTCACAGGGGGGTGCGCTGCAGGGTCTGGTTCGCCTGCGGGTCGACGAACTTCTCGCGATGCCGGAGGATGCACTCGCGCACCTCGCTGACGGGCAGCCCGCCAGGGACATTCCCGATCCTGGCCCGGGCTGCGATCAGCAGCGCATGACCCCGGTCAGCGGCGCTGACCAGCAGGATCGACGGCTTTGACCCGTCGTGCCTGACGTCGCAGGCGAAGTCGGCCGCCCAAGCCGGAATGTCAAGCTGCGCCATCGCCGCGACGAACAGCAAGCAGCGTGCAATGCCTTCAGATGTCATGGTGTTCTCCGTCGCGTCCAGGCTTTCACCAGCACAGATTGTCCAGGGTCCCGGTCGCCGTCTGCTCGCCGGTGGAAGCCAGCGAAAAGCTGGTGCAGGCGGCATCCTTCTCCTGCGACTTGCCGGCCACAGGCCTGGCTGTCAGCACATAGCAGCGCGCGATCGACCCGCAAGCCCCCTGGGCGGCATCGAAGGTGTAATAACCCTCCTGGGACAGCGCGGGGTCGGCCGGGTAGCCGAGCGCCTTCATGTCCAGGGTGTAGCTGGCACGGTCGAGGACGTACTGCTCCTGGCGGCTCGCGGCCGTCATGAGGGCATTCATGGCGTCGGTGCGACGGGACTTGAGCACATGGGCCTGGTAGTTGGGCAAGGCGATGCCGACCAGGATGCCGAGCAGCGCCACCACGATCACGAGCTCGATCAGGGTCACGCCTCGCCAACGTGAGGGACGGTTCATGTCAGAACTCCTGGTCATACCAGTGAGTGGGGATGGCGCGCCGCAAGCCCCCCGGCACGTTGCGCGGATTGCCCGCCGAAGTGAGAAGCCGGATGATGCGGTCGGTACCGAAATAGGTCGCTGGCTTGTCGGGGATCAGGTCTCCGATCACCGTACTGCGATCGACCAGCGTGAGCTGACTGTCCAGGTTGAAGTCCCGCGTCGAGATGGCATCGGCAAGGCCGACGGCATAGAGCCGGCCGATGCCGGGCCTGGGATCGCAGACGCTGGCAGCTTGAGTGCTTGTGTCGGGCGAGAAGGTCGTGAAGTAGACGGTCCCGTACAGCGTCAGCGAAGACGAGAGGGATTTCTCCCCTTCTCCCGCCTTGAGGTCGATGAACCACCCTGACGCATTGCCGAGCGCGACCCTGGCCGCTGAGCGCTCAGCCTCGCTGCCGACCTGGATCAGGTCCCTGGTGGCATCATAGAGCACGGCTTGGGTGAGGGGCAACTGACAGCGCGGATCGAGCGAGGGCTTGGCGCTGCACTCCGAAACCGTCGGCTGATCCTTGCCATAGGGCAGGATCTGCGTGTCGCGCAGCATGTAGAAGCGGTCGACATTGTCGGTCGCCATCGGATTGCTGCGGTCGCCGCTGCCGACCAGCACAGCGTCAAAGTCCTTGCCCGCGTACCGGGTCGGAACCACCTCGACCGCGTTGAAGAAGCGCCGGTCGCCTGCATGACCGCTCTCCGCGAGCTGGGCCAGCTTGACGATGCGCCAGTTCCTCCTGTCTGCGCCCGAAAGGTCGATGCGCCAGACATTGCCGCCCAGGTCGGGGGCATAGAGGCGGTCGGTGCGCCCGTCGCCGTTGCTGTCCAGGCCCTTGACAGCTGCCGTGACGGAGTTGAGCAGGCCGATCTCCTGCCGGTTGGTCGTGCTGGCAGCGGCCGGCGTCACGCTCCAGATCAAGTCGCCAGTCTCGGCATCGACAATGAACACGCCCCGGCCTTCGGTATCGGAGACTGTGGCAGCCGTCGTGCCGTGATCATCGTTGGCCAAGTCATAGCCGGCACCGAAGACCAGCACGGGTTTGGCCGTACCGCCAGCAGCGGAATAGCCCGGGACCGTGGTCACGAGCGGGCTGGCCCAGGTCTGGCCGAGCTCGCCAAACCCCGACTTGCTATTGTCGATGCGCCACATGAAGACGGGACTGTCGGGATCGGTGACATCAAGCGCGTAGTAGGACTTGCCGCCCCGACCCAGGCCGAAGAACACCCACATCCGGTCGCCATCCCTGGGATTGATCTTGCCGTCGTTGTTGACATCCTTTCGGTAGACGACGGGTGGCGAATCGACGCCGTAGACCGGGCTGGCACCCACGACATCGTTGCGCCTGACATTGATGACGGGGGCAAGCTCCTTGGGAAAGAAGGCCCAGGCTTCGCCTCCATCGTCGTTGCGGAACATGTGAAGGAAACCCGCGTTGGTACCGGCGAGCAGGCGCAGGTCGGGATTGGCGGCAGAAAAACCAGGGCGCGCGCCATAGTCGAGCACGAGCGGGCGGCTGTGCAGGATGTCGCCCAGGATCCAGTCGCGCCGCTCCGTCCGCGTCGAGTCGGTCCAGCCCCGCGCCCAGGCGATCAGGTCATCGAAGTCCTCCTGGTCGCTGACACCGAACAGGCTGAACAGGCTGGTGCTGTCAGACAGCCCGAATGCCGAATAGCTCAGGTTGCTGGTGTTGAACTCCTGCAGCGCCCCGCCGCTGCCGGTATTGCTCAGGACCTTGCGATCGTCCTTGCTTGCCGAGGGCTTGAGCCGTTCGAGCAGCAAGGCACCGACGCCACCCTTCTTGACGTCCGGTCCGTCAACGCTGGTGCTCCAGTAGGTCTGCGCGCTGTCCTCGATCTGCCCCGAGGCGGAATTGATCGCCCGCGCGCCCTTGCTGTCGAGCAGGCTGGCGGTGCTGCCCGATACACCGATGCTGAGTTTCTTGATGTTGCCCGGCCAATTGGTTCCAGCCTGCGGCAGGAACATCGCGTAGTAGGCCTCATTGCGGCTCTCGGTGCGGGTGTAATTGTTGACTGCCACCGCTGGCGAGGCGAACGAGGCCGTCTTCGAGAGGATCGAGGTGATGGCGCCCTGGAAGGCGGCAGCCAGCGTCTCAGCGCTGTCGGCCGTGTAGTAGAGGCCGCCGCCCTTGCTCGCCGTGTCCTTGAGCAGCTTCTGGTCGGTCGCGAAGCCGATCGTGTAGGTCACGGCCTTTTGCGTACCGTTGGACGCATTGCCATCGAGATCCTTCGTGTATAGGTACTCGGCGAGCTCTGGCAGGCAGTTCTTCTCGGTCTCCTTGCTGGTGCTGCTCGAGTCCGCGTAGTAGCCGCAGGTCTTGCCGGTCAGGCTCTCGATGCGGGCATTGGCATCGGTGTCGAGTTCGGGCTCGCCATCGGTCATCAGGACGATGTAGACGTTCTGGCAGGCGCCGACCGGCGAGAGGTATTGGCCGGAAGACTCTGCACTGGGATCGCGCGCCGGCACATCGCTGGTCGGGCGCTCAAGTCCATAGAGCACTGACTGGCCGCTCAGGTAGCGGTAGGCCTCGTAGAAGCTTTCGCACAACGGGGTGCTGCCTTCCGACCTCAAGCTGTCGATGAGGCCGACCAAATTGACGCGATCGGTCGCGCTCATCTTGTCGATGATGCGCTGCACGATCCGCCCGCCGTCGTAGCTGCTCGAGCCCGCGCCTGCACCATCCGGGTTGAACGGCGAGTCGTAGTTGCTGTTGAATACCTCGAGGCCGAAGTCTATGCCCGGATTGGCCTGGACCAGGCTCGCGATGACCTCCTGCGCGATGTCGAGCCGCGTGCGGTCCACTCCCAGCGTCGTGCTGTAGTACCAGTTCATGTAGTTGGCGGAATAGATCCGGTAGGTATTCCAACGGTCGTCCACGCTGGTCTGCCGATCGGACCCGTAGGGACGCGGGGTGGACGATCTGGGATAGCCATTACCTGGTGCACCGGTACCGCTGCCATTGCCGGGATTGGAGCCGTCGACGTCGTCGCTGCATTCGACATGCAAGGGATCCTTGCTGCTGGTCGAGAGCGTGGTCAGCCAGGAAGTGCTGATCGAGGTATTCCAGCGCCCGAACTGGTCGATGAAGTAGCCCTGGTTCGACAGCGGGCCGTAGGACGAGGCGCAGCGGTTGCGCGTGGCATAGAACCACTGGCTGGTGCTCGTCGGCGGCGGATTGCCCGTGGTGCCGGTGGCCCAGTAGAGCCGGCCGCTGACGATGCCGCCCACGGCAGGATAGGTGATCGAGGGATCGTAGCGCGGCTTGGGGACGTCGACCAGGGTGTCCATGCTGCCCGAATCGTCGAAGACGATCAGCACCTTGGGCCGGGAAGTGGAACCGTCATAGGTCGAGCGGAAGATCTCGGTGTCGTCGGCATGGCTGAGCGCTCCCGTGGCCAGCAAGCCTGCCAGCAGCCAGCGAGCCGCGCGCCCGGACCGGGTCAGGCTGCCCGCCATGCTGCGAATGAGGGAATGAAGCATCGGACGATCTCCAAAAGCCTAGGGCATTTTCAGAACTTGCCTGGCCGCGCCCTGGGCAACGCGGGTGCGTGCCTGCGCTGCTGTCTCGGCCGTCGATTCAATGCGGTAGTAGTCGCACACCACGGTGTCGGCAGCGCTCGCGCTCTCGGCCTCGGCACGAGGGCAAGGCGCCTGGATCTCGGTCAGCACGGTGCGTGCATCCACCACCGTACCCGGACTCAGTCCCGCGAGCGGGGCTGACGTGACGCCTGCCAGCGGCGCGGCGTTGACGTCGCCAACCTTCTGCCCGTTGAACGGGTTCTTGGTCGGATCCGACTCGCTGTTGGCGGCACGGAGCACCGCGGCAACGCCAGCCTCGGCCGACTCGAACGAGTCCATCGACTGCTGCACATTGCCCGACATGCGCAGTTCGAGCACCGAGGTCGAGAGCGCGAAGACACTGAGGAAGGTAAAAACAATCAACAGGATCAGCGTGATGCTGAGCGCGACTCCACGCTGACGCTGCAAGCCAGGCGGCATGCCGCCGGGGATCACGACAGGACTGAAACTGCTGAGGCGCGGAACTGCTTGCGGCTGCATCATGAAGGCTTATGGGAGGAAGGCATCAGACGCGCTGCCGGTTGCGCAGCGCCACGCTGCCCTGGATGACCGTGCGCTGGAAACTGCCACCCGGTGTGAAGGACTCATTGCCGAGCACATAGGCGCGGCCATCCTGGTAATTGGGTTCGCGGTCGAGGCTGCGCACGAGCAGGCTAACCTGCAGGGCCGTGACACGGGACCAGTCGGTGACAGCCGTCGAATCCCGATAGCGGTCGACGACACCGTCCCCGTCGTTGTCGTCGCCAGCCAGGATCCTGAGCTGCTCGATGCCCTCGACCATGTCCTCGGTCGTCAGCTTCATGACGCCGCTTTCCCGCACCAGCACCTTGCGACTCAGGCTCGGAATGCTGCCGGCCCGGATGTAATAGACCATGTAGCGGTATTCCCAGGCGCTGCCGGCGGGAACCTCGCCGCTCGGCCCGGTCAGGGGGGGCGTGCCGTCGTCGCCACGGAACAGCCGGCCCGTCATGGGATTGGCGAGAACATAGACATTGCCGGCACTGATCGGCTGGGGCGAGTCGATGCTGCCGTCGTCGTCGCTGGGATCGTCGCGCGCGCCATCGGACAGCGGATACGGCCTGACCGCCTTGATGACGACGACGTCGGTGCCGGGCACCGCGTCAGTGACGCAGCCCCAGGCCTTGCCGCTGCTGTCGGCCCGGGTGACGGCGACCTGATTGCCCGCCAGGTCATAGGCGCCCGCAGGAGCAAGGCAGTCGCCGGCAACCGTGCCGAGATCGGGATCGGACTCGACCGCCGCAGCGGCCACCCCACCCATGAAGCCCGCCCGGCGCAGGTCACGCTCGAGGACGCGCCAGGCGAAGCGACCGTTCTCGCCGATGCGGGCGAGGCGCTCGGTCTCCGAGTAGGAGCCCTTCGATGCGATGAAGAGAAACACCAGGCCGCTGACCAGGAACAGCCCGATCACGATGGCAATCATCAACTCGACCAGGGTCAAGCCATGCTCTGATCGACAGGGCAAGGCCTTCATGGGTCGAGCTCCCCGGGATCGAAGACGTAGGTATTGAGGACCACCTGGCGCCGCGTCGCATCCTGGCCGGCGCTGATGCTGCCGCACAAGGCCTCACCGGACTGCACGGCATCGGTACTGGCATTCAGACCGCGCCAGTTCACGATCACGCGGACCTGGCCGCTGTTGGGCAGGGCTGCATCCGTAGCCGTGAAGACGATGCAGCCCTTCGGCTCGATCAGGCCACCCAGCGAGGTCCCTTGGGCATTCGTCACCGTCACGCCATCGAGCCTGCGCTCCCATTGCCAGCGATCCCAGCTGACCAGCTGTGCGGGAGTGCATGCGTTGTCGGCACAGTTGACTGGGGTAGTCGAGATGGTGGCGCCGCCCAGAGCCGAAGCGCCGATTCCGGTGTGATAGGCGGCCGCCTGACCCGGATTGATGCGGATGCGTTCGACCATCTCCTGCGCCAGGTTCATGGCCAGGGAGCGCTGGCGCGTCAGATGCCCGGCCCGCTTCGCGCTGAGCTGCATCCCGACGACGGCGATCAGACAGAAGGAGATGATGAGCAGGGTGACCATCACCTCGAGCATCGAAAAGCCTGCATGCCGGCCGCCGACTGCCCGACGGAAATCGACCTTCTCCCGCCGGTCCGGAGACAGGCGCAAGCCCGGCGACGATTCCGCCAGCCTGCCCTCCCCCGCCCTCCCCTCTGCGACAGAACGAGACACCCACACCTCCCAGTCTTCAGAATAATGGATAAAAGTGTATTTTATTTTTCTGCAGAGCAACAGGTTAAATTAAGATTGACCAGCAAACAATCATTCAAGATGAAATATTTGATCAAGACTGCGGAATCGCAAGCCAAGCCTGAGAAAGGTCAACATGGCCTGACCCTGATCGAGTCAATCGTCACCTTGTCTATCGTTGCAATACTGGCTTCGCTGGGAGCTCCCAGCTTCCAGACGCTGATCCGTTCCGAACGCTTGACGGTTTACAGCAACTCGATGCTGTCCACGATATGGCTGGCCCGCAGCGAGGCGATCAAGCGCAACGCCCGCATCACGCTGTGCAAGAGCGCGGATGGCAAGTCTTGCACCACTGCGGGCGACTGGGCACAGGGCGGGCTGCTGTTCGTCGACTCGAACGGAAACGGGAAGCTGGAGACAGGCGAGCCGATCGTCAAGCAGCTCAAGGAGTTGGCAAGCGGCTGGAAGACCACGGGCAACAGCCCGGTCGCAGACTACATCTCCTACCTGCCGACGGGGCAGGCGCTGCAGGCCAACGGCAGCCTCCAGATGGGAACCCTGACGATCTGCCAGCAGTCGACCGAAAGCAGCAATGCGATGCAGATCATCATCAGCAGCACCGGGCGCCCCAGGACGGAGAAGGCCACTCTGCCGGCCTGCTGATGAATCGACAGGACAGGATCTTCCAAGATGAACGCCATGACAGCCCCAGCACTGAAGCAGCCAGTCCCGAGTCGACGCGCGAGGCCGACCGAAACCCCGGGCTACCGAGCAGGCATGAGAGAGCCTTCCCAGCTCATCGAGCTCAGCGTTGAACTGCCTGTCAGTCCGGATTTGGGACATATCGACCAGGGGCTGCAGCGCTGCTTCGATCTTGCGGCGTTGAACTGGGCTAAAAGTCCAGGCGCCGGTTCGACCGGAGAATCCGTCATGGCGCAAGCATTGCTGGTCCGTGCCATGGCGCTCTATCCCGTGCTGGCGCAGGCCTGCCGGATTCCCTGCTTCGAGCCAGGCCGGCTGCTGCGGCTGCACCGGCTGGAGGATGGTCCGGGCCTCTGGGTCGCCAGGCTGCTGCTGCCTGCCCATCAGCACCTGCAGACCAGGCTGCTGAGGCAAGTCGCGCAGCGCTGCATCCTGCTGATCAGCCGGCTTGCCACGCTGGAGACATCTGCCGAGGCGAGGGAGGCCCTGTTGCAGGAGCTGGACCACGACCTGGTCCAGAGACTGCGGCGCCTGATACCGGGAGGCGCCTCGACGGTGCCGCAATGCGAGGCGGCGCGCGGCCTCGACATTCCG
>JBDLTM010000010.1:0-20188 GCA_039805805.1 Pseudomonadota bacterium
TTTCCGCGAAAAGGGCCGTAGAAAGCGCTGGCGTACTTGGCGCTGTAGGCCATGATGCGGGTGTGCACATGGCCGCGCTGCTCGAGCGCCTGGCGGATAGCGCCAATGCGGCCGTCCATCATGTCCGACGGCGCGACGATGTCGACGCCGGCGGCCGCCTGCGTCAGCGCCTGGCGCACCAGCACCTCGACCGTCTCGTCGTTGAGGATGTAGTTGTCGGCGTCGAGCAGGCCGTCCTGGCCGTGGCTGGTGTAGGGGTCGAGCGCGACATCGGTCATGATGCCGAGGTTGGGCACCTCGGCCTTCAGCCGCGCGACCACGTTGGGGATCAGGCCGTTGGGGTTCCAGGCCTCGCGGCCATCTGGCGTCTTGAGCGCCGGATCGATCACCGGGAACAGCGCCATCACCGGGATGCCGAGCTCGACGCACTCATGCGCCACCGGGATCAGATGGTCCAGGCTCAGGCGCTCGACGCCCGGCATCGAGGCCACTGCCTCGCGCCTGCCCTCGCCCTCGAGCACGAACACCGGGTAGATCAGGTCATGCACGGTCAGGTGGTGTTCACGCACCAGGTTGCGCGTGAAGACGTCGCGGCGCAGGCGGCGCGGGCGGGCCAGGGGATAGGGGGCGGTGTGAGAGCTCATGGCGGGTATTGTGGCAAATGTCGGTGCCCGGGCTGGCGGCTAGACCGGGTCGAGGTGGGTCAGGACGTTGAGTACCGGGTGGCGCTGCTCGACGCGGCGATGCACTTCCTCGGCGATTTCGTGGCCCTGGCGCACGCTCAGGCTGCCATCGACCTCCAGGTGCACGTCGACCAGGATCATGTCCCCGGTGCGGCGCGTGCGCAGGTCATGGATGCCGAGCACACCCGGCGTGGCCAGGATCTCCTGCTCGATCGCGCGCGTCTCTTCTTCCGATGCGGCACGGTCGGTCAGGTCGTGCAGCGCCTTCCAGAGGAATTCCCAGCCCATCTTGCCGACCAGCAGGCCGACCACCAGCGCCGCGACCGGATCAAGCATGGGCCAGCCCAGCAGGCTGCCACCGATGCCGGCCGCGACCACCAGCGAGGAAGCCGCATCCGAGCGCGCGTGCCAGGCGTTGGCCACCAGCATGCTGGAACGCACGCGCTTGGCGACCGCCAGCATGTAGCGGAACAGCCCCTCCTTGGCCACCAGAGTGAAAAGCGCGACGCCGAGCGCGACCAGGCTGCCCGGCGCGATCGTCTCGGGAGCCGCGAGCTTGCCCGCCGCCGACCAGAGCATGCCGACGCCGACCGCGAGCAGCAGGGCACCCAGCACCAGCGAGGCGGCGTTCTCGTAGCGCTGGTGTCCGTAGGGGTGGTTGGCGTCGGGCGCCTTGCGGCTGTGCTGCAGCGCCAGCAGCACGACGAAGTCGGCCGCCAGGTCGGAAAGCGAGTGGATGCCGTCGGCCACCAGCGCCTGCGAGGCCACGTACAGGCCGACGCCGACCTGCAGCGCCGTCAGCACCAGGTTGACCCCCACGCTGACCCAGGTGCTGCGGCGCGCCGCCTGCTCGCGTTCGGGATTCTCCTGCTCCTCGCCCAGCTCACGCAAATCGTTCAATTCCATTTGAATCCCTTGTTTCCGCCTTGCCGGCCAGGCCACCCTCGCCGGGCCTGCTCATCCGGCAGCCGCCTATCTTAAGCAGACAGAGCAGTGCCGGTCCAATCCAGCCGAGCTACCCGCGCATGGAGCCGCCCCGGCGGCGACGAAATACGAATTCTTACGTGATTTTATTACGTCAATAAATCATTAATCGAAGTCTTATTCACCCGACCAGCAGGCAAACAGGCATGGAAATCGATTTTCTCTGTGTCGAGGACAGCCGGCTGATGCCCGCCATCGGAGGCTCAGAATCCGGCAACCGTCCGCCATGCACGCCAGCCGGCCTGGCTGGCAGCGGCCAGACTTTGCGCCTGCCGCTGCAGCACCCTGGCATCCGTCGCCAGGGCCTGCTCCAGCGCGGATGCCAGGCCGCCCGCTTCGACGCAGGCCTGCAGCTGCGGCAGCTCCCAGGCTTGCAGGTAGGCGACGAGCTTGCACGACTGGCCGCTGCCACCCGCCGGCAGCAGGCTCAGTCGCGGCAGCGCAAACGCCGTGGCGACGATGCGGGCATGCAGGCTGCTGGCCACGCAGGCGCGGCTATGCGCGATCAAGGCGCAGATGTCCCACAGGCAGGCCGACGCCATGATGCGCACCGGCCAGCCCGGCAGTCGCGCCGCCAGCCGCGGCAGCGTGGCGGAATCGTCGTGCCAGGGCGCCAGCCCTGCGCGAAACAGCGCCAGGCCCAGGCCGCTGGCCTGCAGCAAGGGCTGCAACTGGGCCGCGAGCAAGTCGAGGCAGGCGTCGTCGGCGAATTCGGGGCCGAGCTGCAGCGCCAGGTAGCCGGCCGGAAAAGCCGCACGCAGGGCGGCGGCCTCCCCTGCCGCCGCACGCTGGCCAATGAGGCGGCCGAAGCGCTCGGCGACCAGCACGGCCGGATCGGGCAGCAGTTCAGCGGCAATGCCGGCCTCGGCCAGCGTCGCCTGTGTCACGCGGTCGCGCACGGAGACGAAGGACGCCGCGCGCAGCGCCGCGAACACCTCGAACCGCAATGCAGGCGCTGACTGTGCCAGCCCGACGCCACCGACGCTGGCGAAGGCGGTGCGCCGCAGGGCGGGCAGGCGCGCGGGCGAGGCGACATAGGGCGCCTGCGCGTCGCCCACCGCATGCCACACCCAGTCGGAGCGCTCGGCCGGGCGCGGCTCCAGATAGGCGATCACGGCCTGCGCCTGCTCCGGGGGCAGCAGCATGACGGCGGCCTGCCAGGCGCTGCAATCGAGGATCTCGCCGCCGACATGCAGCAGATCCGGCTGGCGCGGCGCGAGCCCGCTCACCAGCTCAGGCAGGGGGCGCACAGCGAATCCATCCCAGGCGCGCAAGTCGCGATCGGCGAGGCCGGCGAAATGCAGCTCCCTGCCGGAAAACTGCGCTGCGGCGACCTGCGCCAGCAGCAGGTCACCAAAGTTGTGGCGGTCGAAGGCGCCGAACAGGATGAGCGGGCGGTCCATGGCGGGATTCTGCGCCGCCGCGCTGGATATGGAAAACCGCCGCTGCCGCGCAGCCACCGGCCGCCCTGCGCCATCACGGCCGCCAAGCTGCTGAAACAAGGACGGCGCCCTTGCGGGCGCCGTCCTCGGCTTCAGGTCAGGGGAAGGATCAGGCGGCGGCCTTGACCTTCAGGCGCCAGGCGTGCAGCAGCGGCTCGGTGTAGCCGCTCGGCTGCTCCTTGCCCTTGAACACCAGGTCCAGCGCCGCCTGGTAGGCTGCGCCATTGGGGTGGGCCACCAGGCTGGTGTAGGCCGGATCGCCCGCGTTCTGCTGGTCGACCTTGGCCGCCATGCGCTCGAAGGTTTCGCGGACCTGGGCCTCGGTCACGACGCCGTGCAGCAGCCAGTTGCAGATATGCTGGCTCGAGATGCGCAGCGTCGCGCGGTCCTCCATCAGGCCGATGTCGTTGATGTCGGGCACCTTGGAGCAGCCCACGCCCTGGTCGACCCAGCGCACCACGTAGCCCAGGATGCCCTGCGCGTTGTTGTCGATCTCCTGCTGGCGCTCACCGGCGCTCCACTTGGCCTCGGCGACCACGGGAACCGTCAGCAGGTCGGTCATCAGCTGCTCGGTCAGCTCGGCCTTGCCGGCGTCGCCGCTGGCCTCGATCTGCTGCTGCACCTCGGCCACGCTGACCTGGTGGTAGTGCAGCGCGTGCAGCGTGGCGCCGGTCGGGCTCGGCACCCAGGCGGTGTTGGCGCCGGCCTTGGGATGGGCGATCTTCTGCTTGAGCATCTCGGCCATCAGGTCGGGCATGGCCCACATGCCCTTGCCGATCTGGGCCTTGCCGCGCAGGCCGCACTGCAGACCGATCAGCACGTTGCGGCGCTCGTAGGCGGCGATCCAGGCGCTGGACTTGATGTCGCCCTTGCGCATCATCGGGCCGGCGTGCATGGCGGTGTGCATCTCGTCGCCGGTGCGGTCCAGGAAGCCGGTGTTGATGAAGGCGACGCGGCTGGAGGCGGCGGCGATGCATGCCTTCAGGTTGACCGAGGTGCGGCGCTCCTCGTCCATGATGCCGAGCTTGACCGTGCTGTCGGGCAGTCCGAGCAGCTGCTCGACGCGGCCGAACAGCTCGGCGGCGAAGGCGACCTCGGCCGGGCCGTGCATCTTGGGCTTGACGATGTAGACGCTGCCGGTGCGGCTGTTGCGGATCCCGTTGACGCCATGGCCCTGCAGGTCGTGCAGCGCGATCGTGGTGGTGACGACGGCGTCCATGATGCCTTCCGGGATCTCGCGCACCGAGCCGTCTGCCGCGGTGTAGAGGATGGCCGGGTTGGTCATCAGGTGGCCGACGTTGCGCACGAACAGCAGGCTGCGACCGTGCAGGCGCAGCTCTCCGCCAGCCGGCGCGGTGTAGACGCGGTCCGGGTTCATGCCCCGGGTCATGGCCTGGCCGCCCTTCTCGAAGGTCTCGGTCAGCGTGCCCTTGAGGATGCCGAGCCAGTTGTGGTAGCCCAGCACCTTGTCCTCGGCGTCGACCGCGGCGACCGAGTCCTCGAGGTCGAGGATGGTGGAGAGCGCCGACTCCAGCACCAGGTCGCTGACGCCGGCCGCGTCGCTGCTGCCGATCAGCGTGCTGCGGTCGATGATCAGGTCGAAGTGGATGCCGTTGTGCCTGAACAGCACCGCCTTCGGCGCTGCGGCATCGCCCTGGTAGCCGGCCAGCTGCGCCGGGTCCTTCAGGCCAGTGACGGCGCCACCCTTCAGGCTCACCTGCAGCGCGCCGTTGACGACGGCATAACCGGTGGAATCGTGGTGCGAGCCGGAGGCCAGCGGCGCGGCCTGATCCAGGAAGTCGCGCGCAAACGCGATCACCCTGGCGCCACGCACCGGGTTGTAGCCGCGGCCCTTCTCGGCGCCATCGGTCTGGGGAATAGCGTCGGTGCCGTAGAGCGCATCGTACAGGCTGCCCCAGCGCGCGTTGGCGGCGTTGAGCGCGTAGCGCGCGTTGGTGATCGGCACCACCAGCTGAGGGCCAGCCTGGGTCGCGAGCTCGGCGTCGACGTTGGCGGTGGTGACCTGGAAATCGGACTGCTGCGGCACCAGGTAGCCGATCTGCTCCAGGAAGGCGCGATAGGCCTTCATGTCGGCGATCGGGCCCGGATTGGACTTGTGCCAGGTGTCGAGCTCGGCCTGCAGGCGGTCGCGGTCGGCGAGCAGCGCGATGTTGCGCGGCGCCAGGTCGGCCACGATGGCGTCGAAGCCGGCCCAGAAGCGGGCCGAATCGATGCCGGTGCCGGGCAGCACCTCGTTCTCGACGAAATCGTGCAGCCGCTGCGCCACCTGCAGGCGGTGGATGGCGATGCGGGCGTTCTGGTCCAGGCGGGCGTTCATCTCGGTCTCTCCTATTGCTTCATTGATGCTGACGGCAGGTCCGGCATGGCTGCCGGCTTGTCCACGGTTCCACTGTAGGCGATGCAGGCCCGCTGATTCATTCCGGCTTTGCGATTTCAGTCGTGACTTTCTTATGCATAATCAACCGGGTTTCTCACAGAATTGATTGGGCTAGACGCCCGAAAGCGGTGCGGGATGGACAAGCTCAAGGCCATGGAGACTTTCGTTGCGGTCGCCGCGCGCGGCAGCCTGGCGGCGACGGCGCGCGCCGAAGGCGTGGCGCCGGCCATCATCGGCCGGCGCCTCGACGCGCTCGAGGAACTGCTCGGCGTCAAGCTCATGGTGCGCACAACGCGCCGCATCACGCTCACGCACGAGGGCAGCGCCTACCTGGAGGATTGCCAGCGCCTGCTGGCCGAGATCGCCGGCGCCGAGGCCGCGGTGAGCGCTGGCGGCATCCGGCCCAAGGGCCATCTGCGCCTGACCGCGCCGGCCGGCTTCGGCCGCCGCCATGTCGCGCCGCTGGTGCCGCTGTTCCGCGAGCGCCACCCTGAAGTCACGATCTCGCTCAACCTGAGCGACCGCGTGATCGACCTCGCCGCCGAGGGCTACGACTGCGCGGTGCGCGTCGGCGACCTGCCCGACTCGTCGCTGGTCAGCGTGCGGCTGGCCGACAACCGGCGCCTGTGCGTGGCGTCGCCGCGCTACCTGCAGCACCACGGCCGTCCGCAGCAGCCCCAGGACCTGGCGCGCTTCGACTGCCTGGCTCTGTCATCGGACGCGTCGCAGACGCGCGGCTGGGCGTTCCAGCTGCCCTCCAGCGACAACCGCCCCGGCGAGCTGATCTACCTGCGTCCCGGCGGACCGCTGGACTGCAGCGACGGCCAGGTGCTGCACGAATGGTGCCTGGCTGGCTTTGGCATCGCCTGGCGCAGCATCTGGGAGGTCGAATCCGACATCGCGGCCGGGCGGCTGGTCACGCTGCTGGACGAGTACGCGGCCGCGCCCAACGGCATCTACGCGGTGTTCCCGCAACGCAAGCACCTGGCGCTGCGGATGCGGCTGTGGATCGATTTCCTGAAGGAACAGTACGGCCGGCCCGGCTTCTGGCAGCGGCGCGGCAGCTGAGGCCGTCAGCCGCGAGAGAATCGGGAGACCAGGTGGGCCAGGAGCAGTCCCGCGACCAAGCCGATCGCATCCGCCGCCAGATCGGCCCAGTCGCCGCTGCGCCAGCCGCTGGCATGCTGGGCCAGCTCGATCGCGCCACCCAGCAGCAGCAGGCCAAAGCCCAGGCGGCGCAGGCGACCGGGATAAGCCAGGCCGCCCAGCAGCGCGAGCGCGGCAAAGCCCAGCGCATGCTGGGCCTTGTCCCACAGGCTCAGGGCCTGCTGCGGCAGGCAGGGAACCGGCAGCATCGACAGCGTGATGACCGCCAGCAGCAACAGCCAGAACGCCCAGCGGGCCGCCAGCAGGACCGCGCTGGTTTGCAGCGGGCGCAGGACCGGCATCAGGCCGAGCCGGTCTGATGCTGCAGGCGCTCGCTCTTCCAGTAGACGTCGTCGCCGCCGTTCATGCGGTTGAGCACGCGCGCCAGCACGAACATCAGGTCGCTCAGGCGGTTCAGGTACTGGCGGGGTGCGTCGTTGATCGCCTCCTCGTTGCCCAGCGCGACCAGCAGGCGCTCGGCACGGCGCGCGACCGTGCGGCAGACATGGGCCTGGGATGCGGCGCGGTTGCCGGCCGGCAGGATGAACTCGACCAGGCGCGGCAGCTGCGCGTTGTAGTGCGCCAGCGCCTCGTCGAGCGCCAGCACGGCCTCGGCCTTGAGCAGCTGGTAGCCCGGAATGCTGAGCTCGCCGCCGAGGTTGAACAGCTGGTGCTGGATCTCGACCAGCAGCGTACGCACCTCGTCGGGCAACTGCTCGCACAGCAGCAGGCCGATGTGCGAATTGAGCTCATCGACGTCGCCCATGGCGTGGATGCGCAGGCTGTTCTTGCTCACGCGGCGGTTGTCGCCGAGTCCGGTCGTGCCGGCGTCGCCGGTTCGGGTGGCGATCTGGGTAAGTCGGTTGGCCATGAGGGTATTGCGGTGGTGGAGATCGGGCCAGATTATCGCCGCCCGACCATTTCCTGGCAGGCTCGGGGTCAGCGCTGGCTTTTCGCGGCAGGCTTGGACTTGGCCGGGGACTTGGCCGGGGACTTCGCCGAGGACCTGGCCTGGGCCGCGGGCTTGGACTTGCCGGCGCGTGTCTTGGCGACAGCCTGGCGGGCTGGGGCATTGACCGGCTTGCAGACCGTCCGGCTCACGGTGGTCAGCTTGCCAGCCTTGCGGACCTTGGTCTTGACCTGACGGCAATTGCTCTCAGCGGACTGCACAGATGCGGCCGCCGGGGCGGATGCCAGGCCTGCCAGCCCGCGCTCGATATCCTGACTGTCCTGGTTGGCGCTGGGCAGGAGCCGGATCAGTTCACGATCGCCGCTGAGCAGCACCAGGCCACGGTCCCAGCGGTAGTTGTCGACCAGCACCAGCGCCGAATTCAGCAGGATCTCGGAACGCGGCGGTTTCTCGCACTGGCCGTGGCTGCCGCCATATCTGGAAACGCGGAACAGGCCCTGCGCGTCGCGCTCGGTGCGGCCGGAGAAATAGTTGCAGCCGCCATCGACCATCAGGCTGCCCTGCGGCCGCAGCACCACCCGGGGCGAACGCTGATCGCCGGCCACCATGGGCTGGCCCATCAGCTCGACCACGTCCCAGGCCTGCTCGAAGCGCCGGGGACCGGTCTCTGCCAGCTTGGGCGAGCTGACCGCGGCAGCGAGCGATGCCGCCGGCGCTGATGGGGCAGTGCCGGGACTGGCTGCAGGCGCGTCGACCCGCTGGCTCGGAATCGGCGCAGCCGACAGGTCGGTGACCGGGTTCTGCGCGCAAGCTTGCAGCAGCAGGACCAGCGCCAGTCCGGACAGGGCGCGGGTGGAAGTCAGGGCGAATTTCATGTCAGTCTCATCCATGTCGCCGCCACGCGCGCTGCCCCGGTGGCTGGCGTTTCATCCGATAGCGCGTGAGTCAGCAGCTGTTGCCGCGCAGGCGCTCGATCAGGCCGTTGAGCTCGTCGAGGGAACCGAACTGGATCGCGAGCTCGCCCATCTCTTCGACCTTGCCATGGCGCTTGACGCGCTTCCTGACCCTGATCTCGACGGCGGCGGTGAGCAGATCGGACAGCTCCTCCTCGACGCGCAGCACATCGCGCGACTTGGACGGCCTCGACTGGGTCGACTGGCCTGGCTGAGGGGTACCCAGCTGGCGCACCAGCGCCTCGGTCTCGCGCACCGACAGGTCCCGCGCCGCGATCTGGTGCGCCGCCGTGACCTGCGCGGCCCGCTCGAGCCCGAGCAGCGCGCGCGCGTGCCCCATGTCGAGGTCGCCGGCCATCAGCATGGTCTGGACCGGCTCTGCCAGGTTCAGCAGTCGCAGCAGGTTGCTGGCAGCGCTGCGCGAGCGGCCCACCGCCTGCGCCGCCTGCTCGTGCGAGAGTCCGAATTCGGTCACCAGGCGCTGCAGCCCCTGCGCCTCCTCGAGCGGATTGAGGTCCTCGCGCTGGATGTTCTCGATCAGCGCCATCGCGGCGGCGGCCTCGTCGGGCACGTCGCGCACCAGCACCGGCACGCTTTCCAGCCCGGCCAGGCGCGAGGCGCGGAAGCGCCGCTCACCCGCGATGATCTCGTACACCGGGCGCGTTCCACGTGGAACAGCCTCCAGGCCCTGCTGCGACTGCCAGGCCTGCAGGCGCTGCTCGCCATCATGCTGGCCGATCTTGCGCACCAGGATAGGCTGCATGATGCCCTGGGCCCGGATGCTCTCGGCCAGTTCGTAGAGCGCGCCCTCGTCCATGCGGGTGCGCGGCTGATAGCTGCCCGGCACCAGGTCGGACAGGGGCAGCTCGCTAGGCAGGTCGCCGCCGGCCGGCTCCAGGCTGGTGCTGTCGTCGAGGCGGGGGCCGAGCAATGCTTCCAGGCCGCGGCCCAGACCCTTGAGTTTCTTCGTTGCCATGATGGTCCAGTGATTCAAGTGCTGAGCAGCGACTGCAGCAGCGCATGGCCCTCGGGCCAGTCGCCCAGGCCGGATTCGGCGTTCAGGTGGCCGCGCGCTCCGGCATCGACCAGCCGGCTGCCCCAGCCCCGCGCGAGGCCGGCGGCACGCTCGAAACTGCAATACGGATCGTCCTGGCTGGCGACCAGCACGCTGGCGAACGGCAGCGGGTCGCGCATTATCGGCGCCCAACCCGGCAGCACCGGCGCCAGCTCGGGCTGCTCGACATCGCCCGGCGCGACCAGCAGCGCGCCGCGCACCTTGTGCGCATGGCGCGAGAACCTGGCCCAGGCCGCGACCAGCACGCAACCCAGGCTGTGCGCCACCAGCACGACAGGCTGCGGGCTGTCGATCACCGTCTCCTCGAGTCGCGCCAGCCAGTCGCCACGGCGCGGCTGCTGCCAGTCATGCTGCTCGACGCGCGCGTAGCCATGCAGCGCCTCCCAGCGGCTCTGCCAATGCTCCGGGCCACTGCCCTGCCAGCCCGGCAGGATCAGCACCCGCGCCGGACCAGCGCCATGTTCCACGTGAAACATGGCTCACATGCCCTGGATGCGCTCGACCATCTCGCGCGCGAACTCGACGAAGGCCTTGCTGCCCTTGGCCGACGGGTCGAACACCACGCCCGGCAGGCCGTAGCTGGGCGCCTCGGCTAGCCGCACGTTGCGCGGGATCACGGTCTGGAACACCTCGTCGCCGAAATGCGCGAACAGCTGGTCGCTGACCTGCTTCTGCAGCATGGTCCGGGCGTCGAACATCACGCGCAGCAGGCCGATGATGCGCAGCTCGGGGTTCAGGTTGGCGCGCACCTGCTTGATCGTGTTGACCAGGTCGGACACGCCCTCGAGCGCGAAATACTCGCACTGCATCGGCACGATCACACCGTTTGCGGCGCACAGGCCGTTGAGCGTCAGCAGGCTCAGCGAGGGCGGGCAGTCGATCAGCACGAAGTCGTAGTCGGCCGCCACCTCGGCCAGCGCCAGCTTGAGGCGCTGCTCGCGCTGCTCGAGCCCGACCAGCTCGACCTCGGCGCCAGCCAGCTCGCGGTTGGCGCCCAGCACGCGGTAGCCGCAGGCTTCGGCGGCGACGGAAGCCTCGGCGACGCTGGCTTCGCCGAGCAGCACGTCGTAGACGCTGAGCTCGAGCGCGCGCTTGTCGACGCCCGAGCCCATGGTCGCGTTGCCCTGCGGGTCGAGGTCGACCAGCAGCACGCGCTGGCCGATCCTGGCCAGACCGGCGGCGAGGTTGACGGTGGTGGTGGTCTTGCCGACGCCACCCTTCTGGTTGGCGACGCAAAAAATCTTGGCCATGGGCGAGAAGAAGAATGGGGGCCGGCAGTGACGGCGCCTGCCGCCACGCGCGCAGCGCCCTCAGCGGCCCAGCCGCAGGTGTGATTTCGTTGAGGCAGGCGCCAAGCAGCGACTACCTTGCTGCAGGCGAGTTTAAGGGCTTTCGGTGCCGGGCATCATGACGGCTTCAAACCGCGGATGGCTGCCGCTGCCTCATCCAGACGATGCAGCGCTCGGCGTCCAGCCCCGGTACCCGCAACTGTTCCACGTGGAACAGCTCGACATCGGACGGCAGCGTGACGATCTCGTCGGCTGGGTGCTTGCCCTTCATGGCGAGCCAGACGCCATTCGGCAACAGCGCCTGGCGCGACCAGCTGGTGAAATCGAGCAGCGATGCGAAGGCGCGCGAACTCACCACGTCCCAGCGCTGCTCGAGCTTCTCGACCCGGGCATGGATGCCGTGCAGGTTCGGCAGCCGCAAGGCGGCAGCGACCTGCTGGACGAACAGCGCCTTCTTGGCCACCGTGTCGACGCAGCTGACGTCGAGCTCGGGACAGGCGATCGCGAACACCGCGCCCGGCAGGCCGGCGCCGGAGCCGACGTCGAGCAGGCGCGGCTGGTCCAGCGCTGCAGCGGCCAGGTGGCGGCGCAGCGGCGCCACCGCGGCCAGGCTGTCGAGCAGGTGATGGGTCAGCATCTCCTGCGGATCGCGCAGCGCCGTCAGGTTGTAGACCTTGTTCCACTTGGCGACCCAGTCCTGGTAGGCCAGCAGCTTGGCCACCTGGTCGTCGTTCAGCTCCAGGCCGAGCGCCTGCAGGCCGGCGCGCAGGCCGGCTTCCAGCGGATGCGCGCTCATGCCTGCACCTCGCCTTCCGAGCCGGCGGTTCTGGCGGCCGCGTCGGCGAAGCCCTTGAACTTGCCACGCTTGAGGTGGATCAGCAGCAGCGAGATCGTCGCCGGCGTGATGCCCGAGATGCGCGAGGCCTGGCCCAGCGTCTCGGGCCGGTGCTTGTTGAGCTTCTGGCGCGCCTCGATGCTCAGTGCCGAGACCTGCAGGTAGTCGAGCTCGGCCGGCAGCTTGAGATGCTCGTAGTAGGCGGCGCGCTCGACCTCGTCCTTCTGGCGCTCGATGTAGCCCGAATACTTGGCCGCGATCTCGACCTGCTCGACCACCGCGTCGTACTGGTCGGCCAGTGTTTCACGTGAAACCGGCGACGGCGCGCCGTTCTTGCCCTGGGCAGCGAAGCGGCCACCCTCCATCGCCATCAGCCCGGCGTAGCTAACGCCCGGGCGGCGCAGCAGGTCGAACAGCTTGTACTCGTGGTCGATCGCCTTGCCCAGCACGCGCTCGGCCTCGGCCGCCGACAGCGTCGCCGGGTTGGCCCAGGTCGACTTCAGGCGCTCGGTCTCGCGTGCCACCGCATCGCGCTTGCGGTTGAAGGCATCCCAGCGCGCGTCGTCGACCAGGCCCAGCTGGCGGCCGATCTCGGTCAGGCGCATGTCGGCGTTGTCCTCGCGCAGCTGCAGGCGGAACTCGGCTCGGCTCGTGAACATGCGGTACGGCTCGGTCACGCCCTTGGTGATCAGGTCGTCGACCAGCACGCCGAGGTAGGCCTCGTCGCGCTTGGGACACCAGGGGCCCTCGCCTCGCGCCTGCAGCGCCGCGTTAAGGCCGGCGAACAGGCCCTGTGCGGCGGCTTCCTCGTAGCCGGTGGTGCCATTGATCTGGCCAGCGAAGAACAGGCCGTTGATCGCCTTGGTCTCGAAGCTGCTTTTCAGCTCGCGCGGATCGAAGTAGTCGTACTCGATCGCGTAGCCCGGGCGCAGGATATGGCAATTCTCCAGGCCCTTGATCGATCGCACCAGCGCGAGCTGTATGTCGAACGGCAGGCTGGTGCTGATGCCGTTGGGATAGAACTCGTTCGTCGTCAGGCCCTCGGGCTCGAGGAAGATCTGGTGGCTGTCCTTGTCGGCGAAGCGGTTGATCTTGTCCTCGACACTCGGGCAGTAGCGCGGGCCCACGCCCTCGATCTTGCCGGTGAACATCGGGCTGCGGTCGAAGCCGCTGCGGATGATCTCGTGCGTAAGGGCGTTGGTGTGCGTGATCCAGCAAGGCAGCTGGCGCGGGTGCATGGACGCATGGCCCATGAAGCTGAACACCGGCATCACGTCGCTGCCCGAGCCCGGCATGCCGTCGCCCGGCTGCTCGGTGCACTGGCTGAAGTCGATGGTGCGGCCGTCGAGGCGAGGCGGAGTGCCGGTCTTCAGGCGCCCCTGCGGCAGCTTCAATTCCTTCAGGCGCGCCGACAGGCTGACCGCGGGCGGATCGCCGGCGCGGCCGCCCTGATGGTTCTCGAGCCCGACATGGATCTTGCCGTCGAGGAAGGTGCCGGCCGTCAGCACCACCGCGCGCGCACGGAAGCGGATGCCGATCTGCGTCACCGCGCCGACGACGCGATCGCCCTCGACCATCAGGTCGTCGACCGCCTGCTGGAACAGCGTGAGGTTCGGCTGGTTCTCGAGCAGGCGGCGGATCGCGGCCTTGTACAGCACGCGGTCGGCCTGGGCCCGGGTCGCGCGCACCGCCGGCCCCTTGGATCCATTGAGGATGCGGAACTGGATGCCGCCCTCGTCGGTCGCCAGCGCCATCGCGCCGCCGAGCGCGTCGACCTCCTTGACCAGATGGCCCTTGCCGATGCCGCCGATCGAGGGGTTGCAGCTCATCGCGCCGAGCGTCTCGATGTTGTGCGTCAGCAGTAGGGTCTGGCAGCCCATGCGCGCGGCGGCGAGCGCGGCCTCGGTGCCGGCGTGACCGCCGCCGACGACGATGACATCGAATTCCTGGGGATAGAGCATGGGTGTCCTGATCGGGAAGCCTAGAATCAAAGAACGGATTTTCCCACTTTTGCCTGTTTGACGCCCCGGTCAACCACCCCGGCCTAAAGGCCGAGGCTTGTGAGGCGAAAGCCTCGCGAGCCTGAGATTGACCAGACCGAGCGCTTAGGCGCTACGTTGCAAGCAAGTTAGAAGACCCACCCTGGCGTGCTTCCTCAGCGCCAGGCTCTGGAAGTCGCAACAGCAGACACGCGTCGGGTACGCACGAAACGGGCTGCGACAGGCCTCGAAAGAGACCAGGCTGGCTTGCAACAGGGTCGAGGGGAGCCGGGTCGCAAGACCCGCGTCACAAGGCCCGTAAGGGCGGAAAGGATTGTGTGTCAGTGTATGTGTTGGACCGCAGCGGGAAGCCGCTGATGCCGTGTAGCGAGAAGCGAGCCCGCTTGCTGCTCGAGCGGGGCCGCGCTCGCGTGCACCGGCTGGCGCCCTTCGTCATCCGGCTCGTAGACCGCGAGGTGGCCACCTGCGCCTTGCAGCCGCTGCGCATCAAGCTCGACCCAGGCAGCAAGACCACCGGCATGGCGCTGGTGCGCGATACCGAGCAGGTTGCTGCGGACACGGGCGAGATTCAGCGAGGGGCCGCCGTGCTCAACCTGCTTGAGCTGGTGCATCGGGGCCGTCAGATCTCGGAAGCGCTCACCGCTCGCCGCGCCATGCGCCGCCGCCGGCGCGGCAAGCTGCGCTACCGCGCACCGCGTTTTCTCATCCGCACCCGTCCGGCGGGCTGGCTGCCTCCTTCGCTGCAGCACCGCATCGACACCACGATGGCGTGGGTGAAGCGCCTGCAACGCTGGGTACCGGTGACTGCCATCAGCTCGGAGCTGGTGCGCTTCGATCTGCAGGCGCAGGAGAACCCAGAGATCAGCGGCGTGGAGTACAGCCAAGGCACGCTGGCCGGTTACGAGGTGCGCGAGTACCTGCTGGAGAAGTGGGGCCGCCAGTGCGCCTACTGCGATGCTCAGAATGTGCCGCTGCAAATCGAGCACCTCCACCCCAAGGCACGAGGCGGCTCCAACCGCGTGAGCAACCTCACGCTGGCCTGCGCCTGCTGCAACCAGAAAAAGGCGGCTCAACCCCTTGAAACCTTCCTGGCCAAAGACCCCCAGCGCCTTGCCCGCCTTCAGGCCCAAGCCAAGAGGCCTTTGAAGGATGCCGCCGCCGTCAACGCCACCCGCTGGGCGCTGGCCAATGCCCTACAGGCGACAGGATTGCCGGTGGAGCTGGCCACCGGCGGACGCACGAAGTTCAATCGCAGCCAGCTCGACATCCCGAAGACGCATGCGCTGGATGCGGCCTGCGTGGGCGAGGTGGCCGAGGTCACCGGCTGGTGCAAGCCGACGCTGACCCTCAAATGCACCGGGCGCGGCAGCTACCAACGCACGCGGCTGGACCAGTACGGTTTCCCTCGTGGCTACCTCACCCGAGTCAAGCGCATCCACGGCTTCCAGACCGGCGACCGCGTGCGCGCTGACGTGCCCAAGGGCAAGAAAGCAGGTGTGCACATCGGCCGCGTGGCGGTGCGCGCCACGGGCAGTTTCAACATCCAGACCGGAACCGAAGTAGTGCAGGGCATTTCACACCGCCACTGCCGGGTGCTGCAACGCGCCGACGGCTATGGCTATTCTCAACAGCAGAGCCTGAACAGAAAGGACGCGGGAGAAGGTCGTGCTGATCGCACGACGCGCTCTGCCTCCCCGGCCTGAAGGCCGAGATTTCCCGCGCAATCTGATGAGACTCGAACTGCCCTCCGACAAGACGCTGATCCACTGCACGACGATCGCCATCCGCTGGGGCGACATGGACGCCTACGGCCATGTCAACAACACGGTCTACTTCCGCTTCATGGAATCGGCGCGGATCGAGCTGCTCGAGCACCTGGGCTACGGACTGTCCAGCAAGGGCAGCCGCGAGGGTACTCCCGTGGTCGCCAACGCCTTCTGCAACTTCCTGCGCCAGTTCGACTATCCCGGCGAGGTGCTGGTCAGGAGCTATGTCGGCGCGGTCGGGCGCTCCTCCTTCGACACCTACCACGAGATGCTGCGCGTCGGCGACGACGAGACCGTCTACGCCAGCGGCGGCGCGACCGTCGTCTGGGCCGACCTGGCAGCGCAGCGCTCGGTACCACTGCCCGAGGCGCTCAGGGCCAGGCTCGAAGCCCTCTGAGCACCGGCCGCCAGCCAGCCCCCTCCTCCCCCTATCCGAGAGAACGGCAATGAACGAATCCACCCTGGTGGCCTGCAGCTTCGAGCGCCATGCGGACGCCATCCTGGCGATCTTCAACGATGCGATCCTGAACTCGACCGCGCTGTACGACTACCAGCCGCGCACGATGCCGAACATGGTGACGTGGTTCGAGGCCAAGCGCAACGGCGACTTCCCCGTCATCGGGCTCGAAGACAGCCAGGGCAAGCTGCTGGCCTTCGGCAGCTACGGGACCTTCCGCGCCTTCCCGGCCTACAAGTACAGCGTCGAGCATTCGGTCTACGTGCACCCGGACCATCGCGGCCAGGGCCTGGGCCGGATCATCCTGCAGGAGCTGATCGCCGCCGCGCGCCGCAACGACCTGCACGCGCTGATCGGCGCCATCGACGCCAGCAACGCGGGCAGCATCGCTCTGCACGAGCGCATGGGGTTCAGGCATGTCGGCACGCTGCCGCAGGTCGGCTTCAAGTTCGGCCGCTGGCTCGACCTGGCCTTCTACCAGCTGCTGCTGGAGACGCCGGCCGACCCGGTCGACGGCTGAACAGGAATCCGCACCATGAGCCTGAGTTGCCGCCCCGGCTGCGCCGCCTGCTGCATCGCGCCGTCGATCAGCAGCCCCCTGCCCGGCCTGCCGCAGGGCAAGCCAGCCGGCATGCCCTGCCCGCACCTCGACTCCGGGCTGCGCTGCAGGCTGTTCGGCCAGCCCGAGCGACCGGCGGTCTGCGGCTCGCTGCCGCCCAGCGCCGAGATGTGCGGCGACACGCGCGAGCAGGCCATGGTCTATCTGCAACGGCTGGAGCGTGACACCGCGCCGCGGTGATGTTCCACGTGAAACAGGCTGCCGCAAGCTTGCCCACCCAGCCCCGTGCGCCTTAGCATGCCTGAATCGAACAAGAGTGCCACATGCATCCCCACCTGAGCCTGATCACCCTAGGCGTGATCGACCTCGCGCGCAGCCGTGCCTTCTACCGCGGCCTGGGTTTCGTCGAATCAAAAGCCAGCCAGGCCGAGGTGGCGTTCTTCCAGGCCGGCGGCCTGGCGCTGTCGCTCTACGGGCGTGATGCGCTGGCAGCAGACGCCCAGGTGGATCCGGCCGGACTGGGCTTTGCAGGCTTCACGCTCGCGCACAACGTCGCCACGCCGGCCGAGGTGGACGCCGTGCTGCAGCAAGCCGTTGCCAACGGCGCCCGGCTGGTCCGACCCGCGGAAGCAGCGCCCTGGGGTGGCTACCGTGGCTACTTCGCCGACCCCGACGGATTCCTGTGGGAGGTCTGCCACAACCCCTTCTTCCCGCTCGATGAGCGAGGTGGCGTGCAACTGCCCTGAAGGAAAAGCGCAAACGGTTCCACGTGGAACAGGACCGCGCTTCAGGCGGACGCCAGGTGCGCAGTCACGTCCTCGGCGCGAATGTTGTAGGAATGGGCACGTATCAAGCTGCCATCGCTACCCGCAGCAACCGCTATGAAACTGGTGTCCACGAGCCGGCTTTCGAAATTGCGCGGAAGCTGGCCCAGGTGCTTGGCGTGACCGTGACCTACTTCTACTGCGAGGATGGCTGGCTCGCGAACCTGCTGCTGCGCTTGTCAGCACTGACGCCCGCCCAGCGAGAACGACTGGATGCCTGGCTGTCCAACGCCGGGCAGGCCGACTGCTTGACTTGATCACGCCAGGACTGGCGCTTTGCCCCGTCCCAGACCAGAATTGGGCATGAGATCAAGCACAGGGAGGACAAGATGGCCACAACACCCAACACGCCGTCAGCCGGCTTGCAGGAGGCAGCGCTGCTGGCACCAAGCCGCGACCTGATCGAACTGCTCAAGCAGGTCGAGTCGCTCAGGCTCAAGCCTTACGATGACCAGACCGACCGTGAGATCAGCGCCTGGGTGCCAGGCGCCACGGTGGGCTACGGCCACCTGATTTCAAAAGCCGAATGGCCCACGCTCAAGGGCGGCATCAGCGCGGCGCATGCCAAGGTGCTGTTCGAGCGCGACCTGGCGCCCTTCGTCGCTGGTGTCCGAAGCAGACTGCAGCGCGCCGTGCTGCAGCAGGAATTCGATGCCATGGTCATGCTGGCATTCAATATCGGCAGCAACGCCTTTGCAGGCTCGCGGGTGCTGGGACTGATCAACGCCGGCCACACAGCGGACAGCCGGGAGCTTGAAGCAGCCTGGAAATCCTGGAACCGCTCTCAACACAAGATCTTGCAGGGACTGGTACGACGCAGGCAATGCGAATGGGACATCTTCACGAAGGGTGTCTATGCGAGCTGGTGACATCCCGGTTCGGCTGCCGCCGGCCGGTCGCATGGCACGGGCACTGCTGCTGGCCGGCGTGCTGCTGGCATCGACCCTGGCCAACGCCCTCGACAACCCGGATTCGCCCGACCTGCTGCAAGCCTTCGAGTCCGAAGCTGAGCAGCACGAGCAGGCGATCGCCGCGTCCGGCCCCACCGATGCCGATATGCTGCGTGCCTACGCCGCCTACCACTCCTATCTGGATCAGGAATTGGACCGCCACTACCGTGGCCTGCTGGCCCGGCTCGACACCCGTGCGGCGCAGCAACTGCGCGCATCGCAACAGCGCTGGCTGCGCTGGCGAGAGACGGAACAACGCTTCGTCGACAACAACTGGACGCCAGCGAACTTTGGCAGCTCGGGACGGATCACTCGTGCTGCGTCGCACGCCCTGCTGCTGCGGCACCGGGTCATCGAGCTAATCCACTACCAGCAGCACTATGCCGACACACCGGCAGGCAACCCGCCGTGACCTGAGCCCCCAGGCGGCTGATTCACGTGAAACACCTGCCGAAGTGTCAGCCGCAATCAAGACTGTGTTACCATCTATGGCTCTGACGCGCGGTGGAGCAGCCTGGTAGCTCGTTGGGCTCATAACCCAAAGGTCGCAAGTTCAAATCTTGCCCGCGCAACCAATTCCCAAGATGCCAGACACCTCCTCCAGTCCCGGCACTCCCAGGCCCCAGCCCAACAATCCCCTGCACGGGATGACGCTCGAGACCATCGTCACGGCACTCCAGGCGCATTACGGCTGGCGCCGCCTCGGCGAACAGATCCCGATCCGCTGCTTCTGCGTCGACCCCAGCATCGCGTCCAGCCTGCGCTTCCTGCGCAAGACCCCCTGGGCGCGCGAGAAGGTCGAAAGCCTCTACCTCTTCATGCTGCGCGAGCAGCGCCGCCAGCAGGCCAGGGGTTGATCACGGCATTGCGGCAGCACAGGCCGGTGAAGCCTTCACGCCGATGACATGGACGCCGGTCAGGATCAGCGCATAGTCCCGTTTCCTGTGCCGGATTCGGAAAATGCGAGCCATGCATACCGTCTGATCAGGCAAAATCCCGGCTTGCAAGACGCAAAAATGCTGCACCGGTCCTCCCATCCCTCAATAGGCCGCCGACGCCTGCTCGCACTCTGCCTGTGCTGGGTGGGGCTGGCCGTGCATGCCGCCCCGGGGCCTGGAGCAGCGGATGCCGGCAGCAGGACGCTGCATGTCGTCAGCGACGAGAACTACCCGCCCTATCTGTTCCGCGATGCCGACGGCCGGGTGCAAGGCTACCTGGTCGACTACTGGAAGCTGTGGCAGCAGAAGACCGGCGTGACGGTCAGGCTCAGCGCGATGCAGTGGCCCGAGGCGCAGCGCCAGCTCCTGAACGGCGGCGCGGACGTGATCGACATGCTGTACCACACGGCGGCCCGCGAACCGCTCTACGACTACTCGCCGCCCTACGACCGGCTGCCGACCAATATCTACAGCCATGCGTCGATCAGCGGCATCAGCAATGTGCAGACGCTCAAGGGCTTCCAGGTCGCGGTCCAAACGGGAGATGCCTGCGTCGAAGAGCTTGCCGCGCGGGGCATTACCTCCCTTCAGGAGTACGAGAACTACGAAACCTTGCTCGGCGCGGCCAGCCGTGCCGAGGTCAAGATACTGTGCCTCGACGAGGCACCGGCCAACTTCTACCTGCACCGGCTCGGCATCGAAGACGAATTCCGCAAGGCCTTCGAGCTTTATGTCGGAGAGCCCCGCCGGGCAGTGCGCAAGGGCGAATCCGACACGCTGGCCCTGGTCATGCGAGGCATGCAGGCGATCACGCCCGAGGAGGACGAGGCGCTGAGCCGCAAGTGGTTCGGTGCTCCACTCAGGCAACTGGACAAGGCCATGCTGCGCTTCCTCCAGCTGGTGGGCGGCTCCGCGATCGGCATCGCGCTGCTGCTGGGGATCTGGGCCTGGACGACACGCCGGGCGGTCAAGCGCAAGA
>JBDLTM010000011.1:0-20164 GCA_039805805.1 Pseudomonadota bacterium
CCGGCTTGGGCCGGAACCGCTTCAGTGCGAGTGGTTGACGCCGGGACGCTGGGACTCGACCCAGACTTCGACCTGGATCTCTCCCGCGCGATCGAAGCGCAGCGTCAGCGGGAAGCGGTCGCCCGCGGCGAGCGGGCGGCGCAGCCCGAACAGCATCAGGTGATGGCCGCTGGGGTCGCCCTGCCGCATCGCGATCGCTGTCCTGGCCGGCACCTCGATGGCGGTGACGGCGCGCATGCGCATGACATCGCCGTCCATCAGCATGCGGTGCAGCTCCACGCGGTCAGCCACTGCTGTGCTAGCCGACAGCAGGCGGTCGGCCTGGTTGCCTGCGTTGCGTATCGCGGCGAAGTAGACGGCACCGGTGGTTGCGCCGGGCAAGGTCGGGCGGGCATGCGGATGGCGCAGGCTCAGCTCACCGAGTTGGCTGCCATGTGCGTGGCCGGCGCTGGGTGGGAGCAGCGCCAAGGAGGGCAGCAGCGTGATTGCTGCGCGCGTCAACAGGCTGCGGCGCTTCATGTGGCCAGCTCCAGCGTGGCTGGCACGCAAAGGGCATCGCCGCGCGCGAGTCCGCGCGGCAGGTTTTTTTCCTGAATCAATTGAAACTCCTGGCTTGATCGGGGCCGAGGCGCAAGCGCAACGGCCAGGCGGCCTCCCGAGCGGGAGGCGGAAAGATCAGCTCAGGAGCGAGGGTGGCCCGCGAGAGCGCGCGGCCAGCCAGACGGCCGAGGTATGCGCCGCCTGGTAGAAGGCAGGCGGCATCCCGGCATAGGATTGGGTCACTGGCAAGGCCGTGGGCGAGGGAGGCAGCATGGCCTGCCCGTCATGGAGCAGGCAGAACGGGCAGGACTGCGCGATGGCGCTGCCTGCGTCGTCCGAGTCATCCGGTGCGTCGACCGCCACGCGCACCATGCCGGTCGAGGTACAGACCTCGACCATCTCAGCCGGGTTGCTGGAGGCCCACGTGGCCTGTGCGGCCAGCGGCGTCAGCGCGTTCAACACCAGCACCAGCATGGCCAGCCATGCGGTGATACGACGGGTTGAACGGATGATGAACATGCCCAAATTATAGGAATGGAATTGATGTCAATCTGGATTTATTGAACATAAATGCCATAGATTCCATTCCTCGTCCGGCTTGGCCTCGATCAGCAGATCATCGCCCGTGACTGGGTGCCGCAGTTCGAGCCGGCAGGCATGCAGCCACAGTCGCTGCAGCCCCAGCAGTTCGGCCAGCGCGCGGTTCAGCGGCCCCTTGCCATGGGTCGCGTCGCCGATGATGGGGTGGGCGATGTGCTTCATGTGCCGGCGTAGCTGGTGCCGCCGCCCGGTCACGGGCTTCAGCTCGACCAGCGCGCAGCGCGTGCTCGGGAAGTTGCCTTGCGCCAGCGGCAGCTCATAGCGCGCAAGCAGGCGGTAGCGGGTCAGCGCGTCCTGGATCTCCTCGCGCTCGGTCCGCATGTCGTCGGGCATGCGCTTGAGCGGGTGGTCGATCTCGCCCGACTCGGCCGGCCAGCCGCGCACCACCGCGCGGTAGGTCTTGCGCATGGCCTCGCCGCGCTCGAAGGCCAGTCCCAGTGCACGCGCGGTGGCGGCATCGAGCGCGAACAGCAGCACGCCGCTGGTGCCCTTGTCGAGCCGGTGCACCGGCCAGACCGGCCGGCCGATTTGGTCGCGCAGCAGCTGCAGCGCAAAGCGCGTCTCGCCGGCGTCCAGCCCGGTGCGGTGCACCAGCAGCCCCGACGGCTTGTCCACCGATACCAGATAATCGTCGCGATAGAGGATGTTCAACATGCTGTTCCTATTGTCACCGGCCAAGGCGCTCGATTACGACACGCCGCCCGTCACCCCTACCCATACCCAGCCGCTGTTCGTGCCGCAGGCGCAAGAGCTCATCGCCGTGCTGCGCGAGCAGTCGCCGCAGCAGATCGCCGAGCTGATGGACCTGAGCGATGCGCTCTCTGGCCTCAACGTCGCGCGCTACCAGGCCTGGAGCCCCAAGTTCACGACCGCCAACGCCAAGCAGGCGGTGCTGGCCTTCAACGGCGATGTCTACGAGGGCCTGGACGCCAAGTCCCTGGGCGAGGCCGAGCTCGGCTGGCTGCAGGACCATGTCTGCATCCTGAGCGGCCTGTATGGCGTGCTGCGCCCGCTCGACCTGATGCAGCCCTACCGGCTCGAGATGGGCACCCGCCTCGCCACGCCCAGGGGCAGGAACCTGTACCAGTTCTGGGGCTCAGATATAGCCGACTACCTGAACCAGCGCGCCGCCGCCGACGCCACGCCTCTGATCGTCAACCTCGCGAGCGAGGAATACTTCAAGTCGGTCGACAAGAAGGCCTTGAAGCCGCGCATCGTGAGCTGCGTGTTCGAGGAGTTCAAGGGCGGCAAGTACAAGGTGATCAGCTTCGCGGCCAAGCGTGCGCGCGGCCAGATGGTGCGCTACTGCGTGCAGCAGCGCGCGATCTCAGTCGAGCAGCTCAAGGGCTTCGACCTCGAGGGCTACCAGTATGTGGAGGCGGCGTCCGAGCCCGACCGTCTCGTTTTCCGCCGCGACGCGCAGCGCTGAGCGACCCCGCATCGACCCGCACCAGGAACCTCGCCGTGACCGAACCCCTGCACCCCAGCCAGCACCAGCCCGAGCATTCCCTGCTCGGCAAGACCTCGGCCTACGCTGACCAGTACGACCCCGGACTGCTGTTTCCGCTGCCCCGCGCTCCGAAGCGCGACGAGATCGGCATCAGCGGCACGCCGCCCTTCCTGGGCGCCGACCTCTGGACCGCCTACGAGCTGAGCTGGCTCAATCCGCGCGGCAAGCCGCAGGTGGCGATTGCTCATTTCACCGTGCCCTGCGAGTCGCCCAACATCATCGAGAGCAAGTCGTTCAAGCTCTACCTCAACAGCTTCAACAACAGCCGCTTTGAAGATGCGCAGCAGGTGCTCGATCGCCTGAAAGCCGACCTGTCGGAGGCGGCCTGGCGCGGCGGCGAGCGCAAGGGCTCGGTGGGCGTGCGGCTGCTGGCGCCGGCGCAGTTCGCGATGGAGCAGGTGCACGAGCTCGACGGCCTGAGCCTGGACCGGCTCGACGTCGAGTGCACGCATTTCCAGCCCGCGCCTGAGCTGCTGCGCGCCGACCACGAGCAGGCGCCCGTGACCGAGACCCTGGTCAGCGACCTGCTGAAAAGCAACTGCCTGGTGACCGGCCAGCCCGACTGGGCCAGTGTGCGCATCAGCTACACCGGAGCGCAGATCGACCAGGAAGGGCTGCTGCAGTACCTGGTGAGCTTTCGCAACCACAACGAGTTCCACGAGCAGTGCGTCGAGCGCATCTTCATGGACATCTGGACCCGCTGCAAGCCGGTCAAGCTCAGCGTCTACGCCCGCTACACCCGGCGCGGCGGTCTCGACATCAATCCCTGGCGCAGCAGCCAGCCGCAGCAGCCGCCGGCCAACGTGAGGACGGCGCGGCAGTGAGGGCATAAGGCAGCGCTGAGTCCGGAGCTGGACAAGCCGCAACTGGCGGGCCGATACTGGACGCTAACAGCCCCCGATGGCAGGCGCAGCGCGCGCCCTGGCAAAGGTCAGGCCAGCGGGGCATGAGACCAGGGAGGTTCCGTGCCGATCCAGATCCAGACCCAGGTGTCCCGAGCCGAGCTCGTCGACGTCGCGCTGGGCCGAGCGCCAGCCGATATTGTGATCGAGAACGGCCGGCTGATCGACGTCTACAGTGGCGAGATCCGCTCCGCCAGCGTCGCGATCAAGGGCGAGCGCATCGCCTATGTCGGGGCCGACGCCTCGCACACCTTGGGCCCGGGCACCGAGGTGATCGATGCGGCGGGCTATCACCTGTCGCCGGGCCTGATGGACGCCCATGTCCACATCGAGGCCAGCATGGTGACGCCGACCCAGTTCGCGCGCGCCGTGCTGCCACGCGGCAACACGGCGGTGCTGTGGGAGACGCTCTGGACTGCCAACGTGCTCGGCATCGCGGGCATCGAGCAACTGCTCGATGAATGCCGCCGCACGCCGCTGAAGTTCTTCGCCACCGCGGCATCGGGCGTGCCCTGCACTTCGCCCGAGCTGGCGACGCCGGCGCAGGTGTTCTCCGACGCGGACATCGCCCGGCTGCTGGCGCGCGACGACGTCGCCGGCCTGGGCGAGCTGGTGCTGCTCAACCAGGTCCTGCGCAACGAGGCTGAGATCCGGCGCCGCATCGACCTGGCGCTGCAGCAGGGCAAGAGCGTCGACGGCAGCGTGCCGGGCTTCGCTGACCGTCGCCTCAACGCCTACGCGGCGGCGGGCGCCCAGTCGGACCACGAGGCCATCACGCTCGACGAGGCAATCGAGCGCATCCGGCTCGGCATGCGGCTGGTGATCCGCGAGGGCTCGAGCATGCGCAACCTGGCCGAGTTGATCAGGGTCGCCACCGAGCGCGGGCTGTCCACGCGCCGATGCTGCTTCTGCGTCGACGACAAGGATATCCGCGAGATCGAGCGCGAAGGCCTGGTCGACCAGCTGGTGCGCCAGGCGATCCGCAGCGGCGTCGACCCGGTGCAGGCGGTGCGGATGGCCTCGCTGAATCCGGCCGAGTATTTCGGCCTCGAGCGCGACCTGGGCGGCATCGCGCCGGGCCGCATCGCAGACATCCTGCTGTTGGGCGAGTTGGCCGACTTTGCCGTCGAGACTGTGATCGCCAGCGGCAGGGTCGTCGCGCGCTCGGGCCGGCTGGTCGCCGACCTGCCGCAGCCGCCCGCTGCGGACTGGATGCTGGAGACGGTGCGGCTGGTGCGCGCCATCGGGCCCGGGGATTTCGTCTGCCGCAGCGAGCGCTCCGGCCAGACCCGGGTACGCGCGCTGCAGGTCTTCGGCGACCAGATCGTCAGCGTCGAGCAGCCCGCCACGCTCGCGGTCGAGGGCGGCGAGATACTGCCCGACGTCGGGCGCGACCTGCTGCGCATGGCGGTGGTCGAGCGCCACGGCAAGACCTCGCCCAACATCGGCCTGGGCTTCGTCACCGGCTTCGGCCTCAAGCGGGGCGCGATCGCGGCTAGCGTCTCGCCCGACATCCACCAGATCGTGACGGTCGGTGTCGACCCGAGCGACATGGCGACCGCGGTCGCCCGCCTGGCCGAGCTGCAGGGCGGCATCGTGGTCGCTGCCGAGGGCCGGGTGCTGGCCGAGCTGGCGCTGCCGGTGGCTGGCCTGATGTCGGGCCTGCCCTATGAGCAGGTGACCGCCCAGCTCGGGCGTCTGAGCGAAGCTGCGGCGGCGCTGGGCTGCCGCCTGCCTTCGCCCTTGATGACGCTGGCCTTCGCCGCCTGCCCGACGCTGACCGAGCTCAAGCTGTCGGACAAGGGGCTGATTGATGTGCGCGCGGGCCGGCTGCTGCCGCTGGAGCTCGACTAGGCGGGGCTGCGGGTGCTGAACAGCAGGATCGCCGCGCTGGCGAAGGCGACGGCGATCCAGTCCCGCGCCGTGAGCCTTTCTTGCGCCAGCAGCATGGCCAGTCCGATCGTGACGACGAAGTTCAGGCTCCTGATGGTCGACGCCACCGAGACGTCGATGCGCGCCACCGCCTGGTTGAAGGTCCAGACGCTGGTGAACAGGACGATCGCCAGCAGCGCGGGCCAGGCCAGTCCGCTCCAGCTGATGCGCTCCTTCTCGCCCAGTGCCAGCCAGCCCAGCGTCGCGGGCAGCAGGCTGAACAGGTAGTAGAAGAAGGTGGCGTTGACGGGCCCGAGCACGTCGGTGCTGCGCTTGTACAGGTAGTTGCTGATGCCCAGCGTCACCATCGATGCCAGCGCGAGCAGCGGGCCTGCATGATCGGGCTTCATGGGTTCTCCCTTTCATAGTTCTGCTGCGCCCCATGTTAGTCCTCCAGTGGCTGGCAGGAAAGTGCAGCGCGAGGCCGTGGTCTGGTTCTCCGGCCCGGCGGGCTAGGGCGAGGCGATCCGCACCGACCTCCGCGCCCGAGGACTGCCAACCGCGAACTTCCAGCAAGGGCTGTTCGAGATGCGCTGCACTGTCAGAACAGCGGCAGCGACTCGCCCACTATGGGCGCGCTGCCTGGCGTCTGCGGCACGCTGGACAGTTCATCCGGCCGCGCCAGCTGCCCCACGCGAACGCCCAGCAGCCGCAGCCGCCGGCTCAGGTCGACGCGCTTGAGGCACTGGCCGGCGATGCGGCGGATCTCGCGCGCGTCTGCCGTGTAGTGATCGATGGTCTGGTCGCGCGTGACCGAGCGGAAGTCGTCGTAGCGCAGCTTGATCCCGATGGTGCGGCCGACATAGCCCTTGCGCTGCAGGTCGGATGCGACCTGCTCGCACAGCCGGGTGAAGAGGGCGCCGAGCTTGGCCCGGTCGGCCACCGCGTGCAGGTCGCGCTCGAAGGTGGTCTCGCGGCTCATGCTGACCGGTTCGCTCTCGGTCACCACGGGCCGGTCGTCGCGGCCCCATGCCGCCTCGTGCAGCCAGGCGCCATGGCTCCGCCCGAACTGTTCGATCAGCAGCTCGCGCGGCTGCGCCGCGAGCTCGCCGATGGTGGCAATGCCGAGCTGCTCCAGCCTCTCGCCGGTTCGCGGGCCGATGCCGTTGATCTTGCGGCAGGGCAGGGGCCAGATCAGGCGCTGCAAGTCGTCGGGCCAGACGATGGCGATGCCGTTGGGCTTGTTGAACTCGCTCGCCATCTTGGCCAGCAGCTTGTTGGGGGCGACGCCGATCGAGCAGGTCAGCCCGGTGGCGTCCAGGATGCCTTTCTGGATCAGCCGCGCGAGCACGCGCCCGCCCTCGCGCTGGCCGCCCGGCACCTCGGTGAAGTCAACATACACCTCATCGACCCCGCGGTCTTCCATTACCGGCGCGATCTCGCGGATCACCGCCTTGAAGGCGCGCGAGCAGCGCCGGATCTCCTCGAAGTCGACCGGCAGCAGGATGGCGTCGGGGCAGAGCCGGGCCGCCTTCATCAGCCCCATCGCCGAGCCGACGCCGAACTGGCGCGCCGCGTAGGTGGCGGTGGTGATGACGCCGCGTCCGGCGTAGTCCTTCAGCCGCGGAAAATGCTCGACCGGGGTCCGGTCCAGCGGCAGGCCGGCATGCGCCGCCAGCAGCGCGTCGTCTGCCCGCCGGCGCCCGCCGCCGATCACCAGCGGCAGCCCCTTGAGCTGCGGGTAGCGCAGCAGCTCGACCGACGCGAAGAAGGCGTCCATGTCGAGGTGGGCGATGCGGCGGGGCAGGGGACTGGCGGTCACGCTCCGATTGTCGCGCGAGGCTGGCCTGGCTCGGTCAGGCGGCGGATCAGGCGATCGCGACCGGGATGCGGCGGCGCCCGAAGCGGCCTGCCTGCGCGCTCCAGCGGCCGGCGACCGGGATGTCGCAGTGCGGACAGGCGCCCTCGGGCGTGAGCTCGTAGCGCTGAATCGCGTACCAGTCGCGCTCGATCAGGCGCGTGCCGCAGCCGGCGCAGTCGGTCGCGTCGCCGTCGGCATGGTGCACGTTGCCGGTGTAGACATGCTGCAGGCCCTGTTGGCGCGCGATCTCGCGCGCGCGCACCAGCGTGGCCAGGGGCGTGGCCGGCACCTCGGGCATCTTGTGGTCGGGGTGGAAGGCGCTGAAGTGCAGCGGCACTTCGGGCCCGAGCTCGGTCGCGACCCAGCGGCTCAAGCGCTCGATCTCGGCGCTCGAGTCGTTGTGGCCCGGGATCAGCAGCGTGGTGATCTCGAGCCAGCAGTCGGTCTCGTGCCGGATATGGGCCAGCGTGTCGAGCACAGGCTGCAGGTGCGAGCCGGTCAGCTTGAAGTAGAAATCCTCGCTGAAGGCCTTGAGGTCCACGTTGGCCGCATCCATTTTCGCGAAGAACTCGCGCCGTGGCGCCTCGTGGATGTAGCCGGCGGTGACCGCGACCGTCCTGATGCCCGCCTCATGGCAGGCGTCGGCGACATCGAGCGCGTACTCGGCGAAGATCACCGGGTCGTTGTAGGTGAAGGCCACGCTGTCGCTACGGTGACGCACCGCGGCCTGCGCGATCTGCTCCGGGCTGGCCTGGTCCATCAGCCGGTCCATGTCGCGCGACTTGCTGATGTCCCAGTTCTGGCAGAACTTGCAGGCCAGGTTGCAACCCGCGGTGCCGAAGGACAGCACGCTGCTGCCGGGGTGGAAGTGGTGCAGCGGCTTCTTCTCGATCGGGTCGATGCAGAACCCCGAACTGCGGCCGTAGGTGCTCAGCACCATGGAATCGCCCTCGCGCTGGCGCACGAAGCAGGCGCCGCGCTGGCCCTCGTGCAGCTTGCAGTCGCGCGGGCAGAGGTCGCACTGGAGGCGGCCGTCGTCGAGGGCGTGCCACCAGCGCGCGGGGTAGGCGGTTTCGATCGTGCGGGACGGGGCTGTCATGCGGTTTCCTGGTACTTGGCTACGGTGTAGCGCTGCAGGCTGATTTGCGAGTGCCAGAAGCCGTCCGGCAGGCCGGCCTTGCGCTTGAGCTGTGAGATGAATTCGGTCGGTTCCGGCAACTGATCCCAGACCTGGGGCAGGAAGGTGGAGCGGCGCGAGCCGTACTGCAGCACGATGCCGTCTAGGCCTGGGCGCAGCCGCGCCAGCGCATCGGCTTCGGAGTCGAACGGCATGGATTCGGGAGCCGACAGCACCGAGACCTCGACCCGGGTGCTGCCGAGCTCGCGCAGTTGCAGCGGCATGAAGCGCGGATCGTGCAGTGCGGCGGCGACCGCGTTGGCCTCGACGTCGATCCGCAGCGCGCGGTGCGCCTCCAGCGTGCCGATGCAGCCGCGCAGGCGTCCCTGCTGGGTCAGCGTCACGAAGCTCGCGCCCGGGGCCTGCAGCCAGTCCGCGTCGTGCCGGGCTGACAGGCCGCCGTCCTGCTGTGCGCCCAGCGCCTCTTCGATGGCCTGGCGCGCCAGCGCCGGCAGGATCTGTCGTTCAATGGACATGGACGGTCTCCAGGGTGCTGGCCGATGAGGTTGCCGTCGTGCTCGCAGTGGGTGGCGGCTGGTGGAACGCGATCGAGGCGTAGCCGACCACGCGATCCCGGTCGCCCGAGCTGTCGCCCGAATTGCACTGAGCTACCAGCCCGGCGGACATGCCGCGCCGTCTGGCGGCCAGCAGCATGCCGTTGACGGGCGTGGCGCCGCAGGCCTGCTGGTGGCTGATGCCAGCCTCGAGCGCGAGCATCTGGCGCACTGTCGAGCCGTCGATCGCCTGTGCGCTCGCGTAGTCGAGGAAATGCGACAGGTCGGAGCTGATCACGATCAGCGTCTCGGGGCCACCCCAGAGGCGATCGATCACCTCGGCGACCTCGGCTGCGCTGGCGTCGCCGACCGCGAGCGGCAGCAGCCTGAAGTCGTCGAGCGCGGCCTGCAGCAGCGGCAGCTGCACCTCGAGCGAATGCTCGCGCGCATGCGCGGCGCGGCTGCTGACGACCTCGGGCAGGTCGCGCAGGGCCGCGACGGCATCGGCATCGATATGGACCCGGCCCAGCGGCGTCTCGAAGGCATCGGCATCCGGCAGCGCCAGGCCCCGCACCGGCACCCGGTGCACCGGCCCCAGCAGCACGACGCGGCGCACGCGCTGGCGCTGCGACGCGAGCAAGGCATAGGCCCGCGCCGCAGTCGCTCCCGAGTAAACGTAGCCAGCGTGCGGCACGATCAGCGCCTTGGGCGCAGTGGTGGATTCGTCTGTCAGTACGGGCGCTTCGGCTGCGCTCCTGAACAGGCTGTCGACGGTCGCAGCGAGCGTGGCCGGATCGCCGGGGTAGAACATTCCGGCGACGGCAGCGGGTCTTGTGTTGGGCATGAGCATCCTCCTGCCCGTTCGATCAGCTTATTCCCGACAAGTTCAGTCGGGAATGCAGTCGGGAATGGGTTTTAGTGCGCTGGCGGCGGGTTCTCCAGCAGCCGGACCAGGGCATGCAGCGCGCGGTTGACCGGCGTCGGCACGCCGAGCGCCTCGCCGCGGCGCACGACATGGCCGTTGAGGTGGTCGATCTCGCTGCGCCTGCCGCGCGCGAGGTCCTGCGCGGTGGAGGACTGCTGGGTCGGCATGGCGTCGGCGAGCGCGCGCACCCGCTCCCAGCTGTCGGCCGGCAGCTCGACGCCCTCGGCGCGCGCCACCGCCAGGCATTCGGCCACCGCCTCGCGCATGGTGGCCTCGACGCCCGGCCCCTGGATCATGCGGCCATAGGGCAGGCGCGAGATCGCCGACAGCGCGTTGTAGGCGCAGTTGACCATCAGCTTGGACCATTGCGCCACGCGGATATCGGGCAGCACCTCTACAGGCACGCCGGCATGCTTGAAGAACGCCGCGACCGCATCGCTGTCGGGCCCGATACCGATCACCAGCTCGCCGCGGCCGTGATGCCGCACATGGCCCGGTCCTGCCAGCTCGACCGCCGCGTAGACCAGCACTGGCTCGACGCGCTGGAGCGGCAGCAACGCCTGCAGCCGCTCGGCGTTGTCGATGCCGTTCTGCAGGCTGAGCACCAGGGCATCGTCGCGCAGATGGGGTGCCATCGCCTTGGCCGCCCCCTCGGTGTCGCCGGCCTTGACGCAGACCAGCACCCAGTCGGCGCCTGCCACCGCCTGCGGGTCGGTGTCGGCGTCGATCGCGACGGTCTGGTCGAAGCTCGTGGTCTGCAGCCGCAGGCCGGCGCGGCGCACTGCCTCGGCATGCCCGGCGCGTGCGATCAGGGTGACTGAGCAGCCGGCGCGCGCGAGCAGGCCGCCGTAGTAGCTGCCGACGCCGCCAGCGCCCATGATGGCGATCTTCATGTTCTCGGTCGCGGTTGGATGGATGGCTGGTTCGCTGTGCCCGTGAGCCGGATCAGCCCTGCTTGACGGTGGACTCCAGCAGGTGGCGCGAGACCCGCGGCGGCTCGGCGCCGATGTGGAAGGCGAGCTTGCGCTGGTGCAGCTCGGCATCGGCTGCGGTGACGCGCTCGAAGCGGCGCAGGTGGTCGATCCACGATGTGTCGACGATGGCCTCGATGAAGCGCTCGGCTTCGTTGAGGTCGTGCAGCAGCTCCCAGGACAGAGCGCCCTGGCGCAGCCTGGCAGCTCGGCTCTCGCCGAGCATGAGCTGGCGGAACTCGACGGCGCGCTCGGGCGCGACGCGGTATTCCACGGTGACCAGCACATGGCCCTGGCGGGGCGGCTCGGGGTGCTCCGGGGCCTGGAAGATGCGCCGCGGCGTCAGGTCCTCGGGCTGGCCGGGGTCGGGCATCAGCCGGTTGGCCAGCCACATCGCCAGCACCCCGCTCAGTGCGCCGACGCCGACGCTGACCGACATGCTGCTGTATTCGGCGACCTGGCCCCAGAGCGCCGCACCTGCCGCGCTCGCGCCCATGATCGCCATCTGGTAGAGCGACATGCCGCGTGCGCGCACCCAGTCGGGCAGGCGCAGTTGGATCGAGACGCTCAGGGTGTTGGCGGTCGTGATCCAGGCGGCGCCGGCCAGCAGCATGGCCGGCAGCGCGACCCAGAGCTGCTCGGTCCAGGCCATGGTGGCCATCGCCACCGCCTGCAGCAGCGCGCCGCGCAGCACCAGGCCGTCTCGGCTGTAGCGCTGGCGCAGCGTGGGCAGCAGGCCGGTGACCGCGATGGCGCCGGAGCCCATCGCCGCCAGCAGCAGCGTGAAGGTGCCCGCATCGCCGCCCTCGATGCCCCGCGCCAGCAGCGGCAGCAGCGCGATCAGCCCGGTCGAGTGGAAGAAGAAGATGCAGATGCGCAGCAGCACGCCCTTGAGCGGAGCTGACTGCCCGACATACTGCAGCCCGACTCGCATCGCCGTGCGCAGCGGCTCGCGCCCGAGCGGATGAGGCTTGTGCTCGCGCTGCCAGCGCGAGATCACGAAGGCGGCCAGCAGCGACAGCGCCGCGTTGAGCGCGAATACCCAGGCGCTGCCCAGCGCGGCGATGATGGCGCCGGCCAGCAGCGGCCCGCCGATGCGCGAGGCGTTCATCGACACGCCGTTGAGCGCCAGCGCGGCCGGTAGCTGCGGCCTTGGCACCAGCTCCGGCACGATGGCGGCGAACACCGGCCAGCGCATCGCCAGCCCGATGCCGTTGAAGAACACCAGCGCCAGCAGCACCGGCGGCGAGACCAGGTCGAGGAAGACCGCCAGGCTGAGCGCGCAGCCGACCGCCGCGATCCAGAGCTGGGTCGTGAGGAAGTACTTCTTGCGGTCCAGTCCGTCGGCCAGCGCGCCGCTGGGCAGACCGAGCAGGAAGACCGGCAGGGTGGCGGCGGTCTGCACCAGCGCGACCCAGGCCGGCGAGTGGGTCAGCGAGGTCATCAGCCAGGCCGCCGCGACGTCGCTCATCCACATGCACAGGTTGGCCACCAGCCAGGTCGACCAGAGCATGCGGAACAAGGGCTGGCGAAACGGCGCCAGCGGTGACAGGTCTTGATCTTGCTGCAGCTCGGACATGGGGCTACTGTAACGGGGAAGTCTCCCGTTCCATGAAAAAAGCCGCCCGGATCCGGGCGGCTTTGGCCTGCGATGACCCGGTGCCAGCCCGGGCCTGTGTCACGCAGGAATCAGTAGCTCAGGCCGAAGCCGAACGGGAACAGCGTGTCCTTGGCCGGGTAGCCAGGGGCGTCGGGCTGGTTGTCGATCACGGCCTGCAGGTTGTTTGCCAGCGCGAACGGCAGCTTGCCCTGCGGCTTGAACTTGCCGGTCAGCACGTCGAGCAGCGCGGTGTTGCTGACGCCGAAGCCCGCGACGATGGCGCCAGCCTTCTTCAGGCCGCTGGCGTCGTCGAGCACATAGGGCTGGCGGAAGTTGATGCTCAGCACCACCTTCTCGGGGCCGACTTCCTGCATCACGGCCTGGATGTCGGCCAGCGAGGGCGAAATCTTCCACGACTTGGAGGCTGCCATGGTGGTGAATGACAGGTTGTTGACCTCCCAGGGGAAGGCACCGCCGAAGATCAGGCCCAGCGGGGTCGGGCCGCCGAGGTAGGCGTCGTCGACACACTGCGGGTTGGCAGCCGGGTGGGTCACGCAGGGGTCTTCTGCGCCCCAGACCTTGCCGGTCAGCGGGTTGATGAAGGCCGGGTTGGCGCCGGTGGCGGGGTCCTTGGATCGGTAGCCCATGGTGCCGGTGTTGCCAACCTCGACGCGGATGAGCGCGCGGTCGAATCCGGCAGCCGACGGACGGCCTTGGATATTGCCGGCGGCATCGCGTGCCAGCGGCTTGCCTTCGGCATCGGCCTCGCCGTTGACAGCCTGTGCAAAGTATTTCTTGGCGTCGGAGCTGTCGATGCCCATGGTGTAGACCTTGGACGCTGCCGCAACCGGAAGTGCCTTGGCCGTGTCGCTGCCCTGGTTCTGCAGCAGCACGACGGACTTGCGCTGGACATCCATGCCGATGCCACGGCTGGCCTCGCTGCCGACGGCGGCGGTGGCGGCCTTGTCGTCGACATAGGGGTTCTCGAACAGGCCCATCTCGAACATCGGCTTGAGCAGGCGCTTGGCCGCCTCGGTCACTCGCGCCTCGGACACCAGGCCGGCCTTGACCAGGTCGGTGATGGTCTTGACGTCGTTGAAGCCCGACAGCGTCTCGGTGCCGCCGTTGATGGCTGCCGCCACGCGCTCGGGAACGGTCTTGCCTTCCAGGCCCCAGGCGCGGTCGTTGATCACGCCGGTGTCGGAGTTGACATAGCCCTTGAAGCCGAGCTTGCCGCGCAGCAGGTCGGTCACGATCTGCTTGGAGAAGGCCATGCCGGTCTGCTCGTACCTGACGCCTTCATGGGTGACGTTGATCGGCACGCCGTAGTAGGGCATGATGGACGAGGCGCCGGCGTCGATCGCGGCCTTCCAGGGCTTGAGGTGGTAGCCGAAGTTGCCCGCCGGATAGACCTGGTTCTTGCCGAAGGTGTAGTGCGGGTCCAGGCCCATCTCCTGCGGACCGCCGCCCGGGAAATGCTTCATCGTCAGCGCCACGGGCGACTTCGGGTTCAGCGTGCCGCCCTGCAGGTTCTCGACCAGGGTCTTCATGATGTTGGCGGCGAGGTCGGCGTCCTCGGTGAAGGTCTCGTGGACGCGGTACCAGCGCGGCTCGGTCGCGAGGTCGGCCATGTAGCCATACATGCCACGGATGCCCACGGCCTTCCACTCCTGGCCCATGACCCTGGAGAAGTTCTTGACGACTTCCATGTCGCCGGTGGCGGCCTTGCCGGTCTTGAGGAATTCCTCGCCCAGCGCGGCGGCGGCGATGCCCGATTCCTTCGGGAACTCGGTCATCACGCCCGAGGAGTTGTTGATGCCGGTGCGCGCGTCGCGCTCGAAATGGTTGCGCGCGTTCGACTTGAACAGCGAGGGGATGCCCAGGCGGGTGGCCTCGGTCATGGCCTGGACCGCGTTGGTGAACTGGGCGGTCTGCTGCGGCGTCAGCTGCGAGCCGGCACGGATGCCGGAGTCTGCGTTGCAAGTGCCTTTCTCGTTCACCACGTTGCGGATGATGAAGCGGTGCATCTTCTGCTGGTTGACGAAGTTGAAGGCCAGGGGCGAAGCCGAGCCGCCACAGCCGCCGTTGAGCGTGTCGATCAGCATCAGGCCGGCTTTTTCCTCCAGCGTCATCTGGCGCACGAGGTCATCGACGCGCTTGGCTGTAGGCTGGCGCCAGTCTTCGTAGACGTCGAGGCGGCCGTTGCCGTTGAGGTCCTTGTACTGGATGCCCTTGGCGCTCAGTATGGGCTTGACGCGCGCCTGCAGCTCGGGCGCCTGGGCCGGGGCGGCGGCGATGCTGGTGCCTGCGGCCAGCAGCACGGCGGCCGCGACCGGGGTGAAGGCGATGGTGGATTTTGTGAGGTTTTTCACGTCTGGATGTCTCTCTTGGGGTGGAAGAAATCCGGTCTGCGCCGGTTGGGGGAAACTGGTCTATTCGCCGTGCGGTGCCACCGTCACGAAGCCGCCGCCCTGGTAGATCGCGACCGGGTCCTTGCGGTCGATCACCGGCTGGAGCGCCTCGACTTCGGCGCGGAACTGGTCCGAGCTGTCCTGCGGGCGGAATCCGATGTGGCGTGCATGGCGGTTGTCCCACCAGCAGCTCTGGTTGTCTGAGACGCCGTACAGGATGGTGTGGCCGACGATCGGCGCGCTCAGGCCGGCGACGATGGCGCGCTCGAGGTCGTCGAAGCTCAGCCAGGTCGACAGCATGCGGCGGTCCTTCGGGTGGGCGTAGGACGATCCGATGCGCAGGCTCACGGTCTCGATGCCCCAGCGGTCCCAGTAGAGCTGGGCCAGGTCTTCGCCGAAGGCCTTGGACAGGCCGTAGAAGCCGTCGGGCTTCGGGGGCATGCGGGTGTCGATCACCTCGTCCTGGCGGTAGAAGCCGGTGACATGGTTCGAGCTCGCGAAGATGATGCGCTTGACGCCCTTCTTGCGCGCGGCCTCGTAGAGATTGACCATGCCGACGATATTGCCGGCCAGGATCGGCTCCCAGGGCTGCTCGGTCGAGACGCCGCCCATGTGCACGATGGCATCGACGCCTTCGAGCAGGTTCAGCATGTCCTCGGCGTTCTCGAGCGAGGCGATCACGATCTCCTCTCCTTCGGCAGCGGGGCCGATGTCGCGGCGGTGGCTCAGTCGCAGGGTGTCGCAATAGGCCTTCAGGCGCGGGCGCAGTTCCTGGCCGAGGTTGCCGGCGGCGCCGGTCAGCAGCAGGCGGCCGAAGCGCAGGGCAGTCGCGGGTTTGTCCAGCATCGCTTGTGCTCCTGCCGCTTAGCGCACCAGCGCCGGCATCTTGTTGTTGAACTTCCAGCCCGGAATCAGGTACTGCATCGCGACCGCGTCGTCGCGCGCGCCCAGGCCGTGCTGCAGGTAGAGCTGGTGCGCCTTCTGCACCGCGTCCATGTCGAGCTCGACGCCCAGGCCCGGCTTCTTCGGCACTTCGACATAGCCGTCCTTGATCTGCAGCGGCTCCTTGGTCAGGAACTGGCCGTCCTGCCAGATCCAGTGCGTATCGATCGCGGTGACCTTGCCCGGCGCAGCGGCCGCGCAGTGGGTGAACATGGCCAGCGAGACGTCGAAGTGGTTGTTCGAGTGCGAGCCCCAGGTCAGGTCGTACATCTTGCACAGCTGCGCCACGCGCACCGAACCCTGCAGGGTCCAGAAATGCGGGTCGGCCAGCGGGATGTCGACCGACTGCAGCTGGATGCTGTGCGCCATCTCGCGCCAGTCGGTGGCGATCATGTTGGTCGCGGTCGGCAGGCCGGTGGCGCGGCGGAACTCGGCCATCACCTCGCGGCCCGAGAACACGCCCTCGCCGCCGCAGGGGTCTTCGGCGTAGGCGACCACGTTGTGCATGTCGCGCATCAGGCGCACCGCGTCCTTGAGCAGCCAGCCGCCGTTGGGGTCGAGCGTGATGCGGGCCTCGGGGAAGCGTTCGTGCAGCGCCTTGATCGCCTCGACCTCTTCCTCGCCGCGCAGCACGCCGCCCTTGAGCTTGAAGTCCTGGAAACCGTAGCGTTCCTGCGCGGCTTCGGCCAGGCGCACCACGGCCTCGGGGGTCATGGCTTCCTCGTGGCGCAGGCGGAACCAGGCGTTGTCGGCATCGGGTTCGCTGCGGTAGGCCAGGTCGGTCTTCCTGCGGTCGGCGATGTAGAACAGGTAGCCCAGCATCAGCACCTTGTCGCGCTGCTGGCCTTCGCCGAGCAGCTCGGCCACCGGTACCCCCAGGTGCTGGCCCAGCAGGTCGAGCAGAGCGCTTTCCACCGCGGTGACGGCGTGGATGGTGATGCGCAGGTCGAAGGTCTGCAGGCCACGGCCGCCCGAGTCGCGCTCGGCAAACTGGGCCCGCATATTGTTCAGGATGCGGTTGTAGTGGCCGATCGGCTGGCCCTCGACCAGGGCACGCGCGTCCTCCAGCGTCTGGCGGATCTTCTCGCCGCCGGGCACCTCGCCCACGCCGGTGTGGCCGCTCGAGTCGGTGACGACGACCAGGTTGCGGGTGAAGAACGGACCATGGGCGCCGCTGAGGTTCATCAGCATGCTGTCGTGGCCGGCAACGGGAATCACCTGCATCCGGGTGACGACGGGGGTGTGGGTAGGGGCTTGCATCAGATCGGCAGAAACTTGTGTGTCGACAGACATCGTACAACTAAACGTGAAGCAGAAAATCAGGGCAAACCCTGATTTTGGTCAGGTGTAGCTGGTCTCGCCGCGGCGGTGGCGTTCGCGGCTGTTCGAGAGGTGGGTGCGCATGGCAGCGCGGGCGCCGTCGGCATCCTGTGCGGCAATGGCGTTGAAGATGCTTTCGTGCTCGTGGTTGACGCGCCTGAGATAGTGGAGCCGTCCCACTGCCATGGGCTGCGGATCTGCCAGGCGGCCGCGTGGAATCACGCCCGCTCCGAGCGAGTTGATCAGGTCGGTGAAATGGTGGTTCTGCGTCGCGCGTGCGACCTCGAGGTGAAACTGGAAGTCGGCCGCCACCGCGTCCCGGCCGGCCTCGATCGCGTGGCTGAAGGCGGCCAGGGCTTGCCGCAGGGAATGCAGGTTCTCCTCGGTACGGCGGGAGGCGGCGAGGGCTGCGGCTTCGGACTCGACGCTGATGCGGAATTCCAGCAGGGCGATCACGTCGCGCAGCGTGCCGAGTTGCTCCGGCGATACGCGAAAGCCGGTGCTGTCGGTCTGCGCCAGCACGAAAGTGCCCACGCCATGTCGGGTTTCGACCATTCCAGCCGCCTGAAGGCGCGAGATGGCCTCGCGCACCACGGTCCGGCTGACGCCGAAGGTTTCCATGATGGCAGCTTCGGTCGGCAGCTTGTCTCCTTCGCACAGGCTGCCGTCGCGCATCTCGGCAGTGAGCTTTTCGACCAGTTCGACCGCCAGGCTGCGGTACTTGCGACGCGGGGTGCTGCTGATGTTCATCGGGAAAACCCTAGCATTTCTGCATTCGGTTTGTATGATAATGTGCCAACTTGTACGACGACTGATGACATACATCACTCGTGCAAACAATGTAACAGATAGTTCCAGTCTCAGTGCGAGTTTCATGATGAATGGCAAGGTGATCAGCGAAGAACGTGACCGGGTCGGTGAGTCGCCGGTCTGGAGCGGGGGCGAGCAGGCCTTGTACTGGGTCGACATCGAGGGTCGCATGATCCGTCGCTGCCGGCCCGGCTCCGGCACCGAGAGCTGGGCGCTGCACGAGCGCGTCGGCTGCATCGCTCTGGCCAGCGACGGGCGCGTGATCGCCGCGATGGAGTCCGGCATCGCCGCCGTGACCCTGGAAGAAGAGGGTCGGGCAGGGCTGGAATGGCTGGCGAAGATCGACCATCCCGCAGCCCAGATGCGCTTCAACGACGGCCGCTGCGATGCCGCCGGTCGCCTGTGGGTCGGCACCATGGTGATGGACATGTCGCTGGCTTCGCCGCTGGGCGGCCTCTACTGCCTGGACGAACGCGGCTTGACGGGCCCCTACGTGAGCGACCTCATCACGCCCAACGGCCTCGGCTTCAGTCCCGACCACAAGACGCTCTATCTGTCCGATTCGCACCCGCAGGTGCAGAAGATCTGGGCCTTCGACTTCGATCTCGAGCGCGGCATGCCGTCGAACCGCCGCCTGTTTGTCGACATGGCAGCGCTGCCGGGCCGCCCGGATGGCGCAGCGGTCGATGCCGACGGCCACTACTGGATCTGCGGCAACGACTCCGGCCAGATCCATTGCTTCGGTCCCGGCGGCAACCTGCTTCGCTCGCTGGCAGTACCTTTCCCCAAGCCCTCGATGTGCGCATTCGGCGGCGAGCGCCTCGACCAGCTGTTCGTGACATCGATTCCGCCGGCCGATCCGGCGCAGGACCCTGGCCGCCTGAGCGGGCGGCTGCTGGTGCTCGATCCTGCTGCAGTCGGCCTGCCCGAGCCCCGTTTCACCCGATTTCCCCCAACCGCCTGACGGCGGATCTTTCTGAAAACCCAACTGCTCAATACGGAGACCCCATGAAAATCAAGCAGTCCCTGATCGCACTGGCCGCCGCTGCCACGGCCATGGCCGCCCAGGCCGTCGAGTTCCGCTCGGCCGACACCCACAACGCCGACGACTACCCCACCGTCGCGGCCGTCCGCTTCATGGGCGAAGAGCTCAACAAGCTCAGCGGCGGCAAGCACAAGATCAAGGTCTTCAACAAGAAGGCACTGGGCGAAGAGAAGGAAACCATCGACCAGGTCAAGATCGGTGCACTCGACATGACCCGCGTCAACGTGGCCCCGATGAACGCCATCTGCCCGCTGACCATGGTGCCGACCATGCCCTTCCTGTTCCGCTCCGTCGACCATATGCGCAAGGTGCTAGACGGCGCCGTCGGCGACGAGATCCTCAAGAGCTGCGAGTCGGCCGGCTTCGTCGGCCTGGCCTTCTACGACAGCGGCGCGCGCTCGATCTACGCCAAGAAGCCGATCAAGACCGTGGCCGACGCCAAGGGCCTGAAGATCCGCGTCCAGCAGTCCGACCTGTGGGTCTCGCTGATCAGCGCCATGGGCGCCAACGCGACCCCGATGCCCTACGGCGAGGTCTACACCGGCCTCAAGACCGGCCTGATCGACGCCGCGGAGAACAACATCCCTTCGTTCGACACCGCTCGCCATGCCGAAGCCGTCAAGTACTACTCCAAGACCGAGCACTCGATGGCGCCCGAGATCCTGGTGATGTCCAAGATCGTGTTCGACAAGCTGCCCAAGGCCGAGCAGGACATGGTCCGCGCAGCTGCCAAGGCATCGGTCAAGTTCCAGCGCCAGAAGTGGGACGAGCAGGAAGAGAAGTCGCTGGCCAACGTCAAGGCCCTTGGCGCCGAGATCGTCGAGGTCGACAAGAAGTCTTTCCAGGCCGTCATGCAGCCGGTCTACGACAAGTTCATGACCACGCCTGACATGAAGCGCCTGGTCAAGGCCGCGCAAGACACCAAGTAATCCGCCTTGCCCCAGCCTGCCGCACCCGTCCCGGGGCGGCAGGCATTCCCTGAGGGGCCGTCGTGTTCCGCCTCGCCGCGGAGGATAACTCTATGTTCACCAAATTCTGTGCCGGGCTGTCCAAGCTGTGCCTCTGGCTGGCCGTGATCCTGCTGATCGCGGTCGTGCTGTGCGTGCAGTGGCAGGTCATCGGCCGCTACATCTTCAATGACTCGCCCACCTGGGCCGAGGCACTGGCCATGCTGCTGATCCTGT
>JBDLTM010000012.1:0-19993 GCA_039805805.1 Pseudomonadota bacterium
TTTCCTTCCCAGGCGCACGCGGTCAAGGACGGGTCGCTGGCTCTTTTTTCCTCCCATGCTCGCTTCCTCCTTGTGGCCAGTGTTGCCGCGGCGGGGCGGGCTGTCTCTAGCAGCGTTTGCTGAGGTCTGCCATGCAGTTGCTCGATGTCGCCTATCACACCGTCCATGACTACCCCGGCGGGGCGCCGTCGCTGGCACCGCGCATGGGCAAGTCCCCGCACACCCTGAACCACGAGGTCACGGGCAACGGCAGCGCCAAGCTGGGCCTGGTCGACGCGGCCAAGATCTGCCAGCTGACCGGTGACTACCGCATCCTCTACACCTTCGCCGAGGCCTGCGGCCATGTTTGCATCCCGATGCCGGCCGACTCTTCAGCCGATGCCAACGCCGTCCTGGAACAGCTGGCCAAGGCTTCGGGCGAGTTCGCGGACCTGTGCTACGAGGTCTGCAGCTCGGCTGCCGACGGCGCCATCAGCGATAACGAGCTCGAGCGCATCGGTCGCGAGCGCCTGGAGCTCATGGGTGCACTGGCCCGGCTGGGCGAGGCGGTGCTGTCCCTGAACCAGGCGGGCAAGCCCCGTCACCTGCGGGGGGAATGAACCATGCGCCCCGCCTCTGAAGTCCGCACCGCCTTGCTGCAGGCCGCCCGCCATTGCCACGGCCTGGGCCAACGCCCGACGCTGCTTGAGCTGGCCCATCAGGCCCAGGTGGGCATTGCCGCGGCGACCCACACCGTCAAGAACCTGCGCCGCGCCGGCCTGCTGCAGATCTGCGGCACGCGCCGGGTGGCCTACCGGAACCGCCCCGTGGCGGAATACGCGCCGGTCAGCCAGCCGATCGAGCTGGCATCCGTGCATGCCCTGCAATCGACCCTGCACAGCTGGGTCAAACCTTAAATTCCATGACATTCGCACCAGAGCCGCCGGCGGTGGACACGCCGGCCTGGGCTGATCTACCCCTGAACCGTGGAGGTGCCGCATGAACCGCGCCTCCCTGCCTCCCATCCGATTCCAGGCGCTCAGCGATGCCTTGCTGTCGCGCGCCGAACAGCTGGTTCCCGCTTGGCTCCCCGGCGGCCGGCGTAATGGCCACGAGTGGGTCTGCGCCGGCCTGCACGGCGGCGAGGGCACCAGCTGCTCGGTCAACCTGCGCACCGGCCGCTGGGCCGACTTCGCCAGCGACGACAAGGGCGGCGACCTGGTCAGCCTGTACGCCGCCATCCATGGCCTCGACCAGGGCAGGGCGGCCGTGGCCGTGGCCCGTGACGAAGGCCTGGAAGATGTGGCAGGCGTGCAGCACGACGCCAGCCACCAGCGCCCGGCCCGGCCCAAGCCGCCGCCAGCACCGAGCCGTCCTGCCCGCAGCGACGAAGGCTGGACCACCGTACGCCCGGTACCGGCCAATGCGCCCGCGCCGACCTTCAAGCACTTCAGTCGCCCGGCCAGCGATATCGTGCGCACCGCCGAATACCGCCTGGGCGACGACCTGCACGGTTACGTGGTGCGCTTCCGCACCAGCGACGGCGGTAAGGACGATCTGCCTTACACCTGGTGCCAGTCCGCGCGCGACGGTGCTGCCAAGTGGCACTGGAAGCAGTTCGACGAACCCCGCCCGCTCTACCTGCCGGGCCGCAGCCTGCCCGCGGGCCGCACCGTGGTGCTGGTCGAAGGCGAGCGCAAGGCCGAGGTACTGCAGCAGCTGCTCGACGCGAACGCACCGGGCATCTACTGCGTGGTCGGCTGGCCGGGTGGCTGCAAGGCGTGGTCCAAGGCCGACTGGTCGTGGATCGCCGGCAGCACCGTGCTGGCCTGGCCCGACACCGACAGCAAGCGCGTGCCGCTGACGGCCAAGGAAGCCAACGCCTGCGCCGACGACGCCGAGCGCGAGTCGCTCAAGGCCGGCAAGCCCTACCTGCCCGCCGACAAGCAGCCCGGCCTGTCCGCCATGCTGGGCATCGGCCGCCTGCTCGAGCGCGAGCACGGCTGCAAGGTCCAGCTGCTGGCCATCGATCCCCCGGGCGTCAGGAAGGACGGCTGGGACGCCGCCGACGCGATCGAGGCCGACGGCTGGGACTTCGACCGCGTGATCGCCTTCTTTGGCACCGCCTACGCGCTGCCGCCCGAAGGCGACCAGCCGGCCGCGCCCGTGTCGCCGGCAGCCAAAAAAATCGACGGCCCCGTTGGCACTGACGGCGGCGATTCCCCCGAATCGCCTGCGGCGCTGCCCTGGTGGCTCGAGTGCTTCTACGATCCCATCAAGGGCCGCTGGAACTTGAGCCGCAAGACCGTCATCCTGGCCCTGCGCCACGATCCCGAACTGCAGGGCGTTCTCGGCTACAACGAGCTGTCCAACACCATGGAGGCCCGTCGCCACTGGCCCTTCCCTCATGGCCGGGCCGGCAAGATCACCGGCGCCGTCGACCTGCTGCTGGGCAACTGGCTGAGCAAGCGCTACGGCCTGCCCTCCATCACTCGCCAGGCCATCATGGAAGCGATGGAGACCGTCTCCTACGAAAACCCCTGGCATCCGGTTCGCGAGTGGCTGGGCGGGCTGCAGTGGGACGGCAAGAGCCGGGCCGACAAGTGGCTTATCCATGCTATCGGCGAGACCGCCGAGACGCTTGACCCCAAGATGCGCGAATACCTGGCGCTGGTCGGCCGCTACTGGCTGATCGGCATGGTCATGCGCGTGATGGAGCCGGGCAGCAAGTTCGACTACTGCCCGGTGCTTGAGGGCCCGGGTGGTCTGGGCAAGTCCACCATGGTCGAGACCCTGGCCAGCAGCGCCTGGTACAGCGACACGCCGTTCGAGATCGGCAAGGGCAAGGAATCGCAGGAACAGGTGCAGGGCATCTGGGGCTATGAGCTGGGCGAACTGTCCCAGATGGGCAAGGCGGAGATCACCGCCATCAAGGCCTTCATCAGCTCCAAGGTCGACCGCTACCGTCCGGCCTATGGCCGCGTGGTCGAGGAACACCCGCGCCAGTGCGTGCTGGTGGGCACGACCAACGAGTCGACCTACCTGCGCGACCGCACCGGCAACCGCCGTTTCTGGCCGATTCCCGTGCGCAACCCGATCCGGATCGAGTGGCTGGCCAAGTGGCGCGAGCAGCTGTTCGGCGAGGCCTACGCGCTCTATCTGGAAGGCGCGACCTGCATCCCGACCCGCGAGCAGGAAGACCGCCTGTTCGCTCCGGTGCAGGAGTCGCGCCTGATCGAAACCGCCGTCACCAGCGAGCTGCTGGCCGTGCTGACCCGCCAGCCCACCGCTACGGGCATCGGTGCCTTGGTCAACGAGCTGACCGACTTCGTGACGCTGGCCCAGCTGGTCAAGGCGCTCGACATGGACGCGGGCAAGTCCACGGCCGGCCTCGAATCCCAGATTCGTAGCTGGATGACGCACCAGGGCTGGGTGCACAAGAAAAAGCAGATCAACGGCGTGCGGGCCCACGGCTGGGAGCGCCCGGCCAACTGGCCCGCCCCCGAGACCGACGAGCCCGCAGCGGATGCTGGGCCTTCAACCGACACGGCGGACGATGAACCGTTCTGACCGTCACCCCATCACCACACAGGACACGGCGCTGAATGGCGTCCGTGTGCAGGTCTCACGCGCCGTGTGCGCCTGGGATGCGGAACGCACGGGGGCGAATGGCCCCCGCCAGCACGCGGGCGCATGGATGCGCGTGGCTCAGTCCGTGCCCTGAGTGTCCAAGTGTCCAGGGTGGCCGGCGTTTCCCATGGAGGCATAGCGGCAGCAACAGGGCCTGAATCAGCAGGTCGAGCCGCTGCATTGTCCAAGTCCAGGCCAGTCACCCCGGCCACTACCTCCAGGGCAGGCGCAGGCGTGCAGGCGGGTGCACAGGCACGTGCGCACACGCGCGGACACATTCACTCCCGTTACCTCTCAATGAAAAAGGATGGACAGATGGACACTTCAAGGACCGCAGCAGATGTCGAGCAGGCGATTCGCGACATCAAGACCCACATGCCCGAGACCTATCAGGCCGTCCTCAAGCGGGCTCAGGATTCGGATCTGGGCCGTCAGGCCTATTCTCTGGTCAGGCGGGCGTTGCGTGGGGAGCCGAACTGCTTCTACGCGATGGAGCGGGGGCGGATCGTGGGCACGCCGTTCAGCATGCCCGACGTGACGGCAGAGATGGCGCGCTACATGGTGCAGTTCGGCTGCAGCTTCCTGATCATGTGGCAGCCAGGCGCGACCGGCCAGTCGGCGCAAGGGGCTTGACCATGGCGCGCATTGAATGGGTCAGCAGCAGGCTGGCAATCTGGGGCGCCTGGAAGGCTCGGCGTGAAGATGCCGGCCTGGGCTTTGCGCGGGTCAACATCCTGCTGAGCCTGGGCGGTGGCGGGCAGGGCGGCTACCGGGAATCGTCCGTCCCGATCAACGAGCTCGAGGCCGCTGAAACCGACCGGGCCGTCGAGTCGCTCAAGCTGGTGAAGTCGCACCTCTACCTCACGCTGCAATACATCTACGTGCGCAACACCGGCATCCGGCTGGCAGCCCAGCGCATGCAGCGTGCCGAGTCCACTATCAAGGCGCAGCTCGAACAAGCCGATGCCGAGATCGCGCGCTGGTTTGAGGCCCGGCGCGAGCAGGCAGAAGCCAAAAGGAGTTTTACACCTTAGACTTTCCTGCTACATTTCAGGCAAGCTGTGTAGCTGGTGTGTCCACCCACCGTTGTGCAGCCGCCCCGCAGTGGTTTCCGCTGGCGGGGCTTTTTTTTGCCCACCATGCCCAAGTCCGCACCTAAGCCCTGCAACTACCCAGGCTGTGGCGTGCTGGTGCATGGCGGATCTAGCCGCTGCGAAAAGCACAAGTACAAGCGGATTGAGGCCAAGGCGCTGGATGCCCGGCGCGGATCGTCGACTGAGCGTGGCTACAGCTACAAGTGGCAGCAGGCCCGCGAAGGTTTCCTGCGTGCTCATCCGCTTTGTGTTCGGCATGAGTCGCGCGGTGAGATAGTGGCTGCCGCCGTCGTCGACCACATCGTCCCGCACAAGGGCGACAAGGCGCTGTTCTGGCAGCGCTCCAACTGGCAGCCACTGTGCAAGCGGTGCCATGACATCAAGACCGCGATCGAGGATGGCGGATTTGGCCGGCGAGGATCTAACGGTCCGGTCTGATCGCTGGGGAGGGGGGATCGAATCTTTGCAGCCCTTGCTTCCAGACCGGCCGCCCAATCAAATTTTTGCGCGCGCAGGTTTTGACAGGGGGGGTACTCCCCTTGGCCTTGCCAAGATTGACCCGAGGACAACACCATGACTGGATCCCGCGGGCCGCTGCCTAAGCCTGCGGCCCTGAAATTGCTCGAAGGTAACCCGGGCAAGCGCGCGCTCGACGTGTCGGCGGGCGTGAACCCGCGCATCGAGATACCCACGGTACCCAAGCACCTGGGGCCGGAGGCGCGCAAGGAATGGAAGCGCATCACGCCGTTGCTCGAGGAGCTGGGCCTGATCAGCGGCCTCGATCGCACCGCCCTGGCGCTGTACTGCCAGGCGGTGGGCCGGCTGGCCGAGCTCGAGACCGCCTTCAACGGTCAGGTCGCGCGCCTGGTCGAGCAGGAAGGGATTGACTATGCCGACGCGGTGTACCGCGCAAGCTACGCGGTCACGCCCAGCGGCTATGCGCAGCAGAGCGTGATGGTGCAGCTGATCAAGAGTCATCGGGAGCAGGTCAACCGCTACCTGATGCACTTCGGGCTGAGCCCGGCGGCTCGCGGCAGGGTGCAAGCCAGCAACTACGTGCAGCCGACGCTGCCGGGCATCGATGCACCGCCCCAGGCGCAGGCCAGCGGGTTTGCGCGGTTTGCCGTGGTCGGGGGCGGGCGTTGAGCAACCACTACGTCGAAGCCGCGCAGGCCTACAGCCGCGCGGTCATGGCCGGCGAGATCCCGGTCTGCAAGTGGACTCGCCTGGCGGTCGAGCGACAGCTTGCCGACCTGGAGCGCGAGCATGGCCCGGACTGGCCCTGGGTGTTCAGCGCCGAGGCGGCCGAGCGGCCGTGCGCCTTCATCGAACTGCTGCCGCACATCAAGGGCAAGTGGGCGCGCGAGCGCCGGCTGATCGAGCTCGAGCAGTGGCAGTGCTGGATCCTGACCACGGTGTTCGGCTGGGTGCACCGCGAGACAGGCCTGCGGCGCTTCCGCGAAGGTTATGTCGAGGTGCCGCGCAAGAATGCCAAGTCGACGCTGTCCAGCGGCCTGGCGCTGTTCATGCTGGCCGCCGATGGCGAGCACGGCGCCGAGGTTTACAGCGCGGCGACCACGCGCGACCAGGCGCGCATCGTGTTCGACGACGCGCGGGCCATGGCCGAGCGCACGCCGGACCTGCGCACCTGGCTGGGCGTGGCCATCATGCAGCACAGCCTGACCGTGGCGCACACGGCCAGCAAGTTCACGCCGCTGGCGGCCGAGGGCTCGACGCTGGACGGACTCAACGTGCACTTCGCCGTGATCGACGAGCTGCACGCGCACAAGACGCGCGCCGTCTATGACGTGATCGACACCGCGCGCGGGGCGCGCGAGCAGTCGCTGCTGTGGAATATCACCACGGCCGGAACGGACCGCAGCGGCATCTGCTACGAGCGGCGCACGCATGTGACCAAACTGCTGGAACGGGTGATCGAAGATCCCGCCATGTTCGGCGTGATCTACACCATCGACGATGGCGATGACCCGTTCCAGCCGGACAGCTGGGCCAAGGCCAACCCGAACTGGGGCAAGTCGGTGCTGCCAGACGACATGGAGGCCGCAGCCCGCAAGGCCGAGGCCATGCCCAGCGCGCTGAGCAACTTCCTGACCAAGCGCCTTAACGTCTGGGTGTCGGGTGAATCGCCCTGGATGGACATGCGTGCCTGGGACCGCTGCACCGAGCCACGCCTGCGGCAGCTGGACGACTATGCCGGAACCCAGGCCTGGATCGGCCTCGACCTGGCGCAGAAAAAGGACTTCGCGGCGCTGGCCATCGTGTTCGAGCGCGACGGGGTGTGGAACGTGTGCACACGTCTGTATCTGAACGAGCTGGCCATTCAGGAAAGCGGCAATGCCCACCTGAGCGGATGGTCCCGGCAGGGCTATGTGCAGGTGACCGATGGCGACATCACCGACTTCGACGTGGTGGCCGAGGACCTGCGCACGCTGTGCCGCCAGTTCGACGTGCAGGAAATCGCCTTCGACCCCGCGCTGTCGATGTACTTCGCCGGCAAGTTGATCGAGGAGGGGCTGCCGCTGGTCGAGATCGCCCAGCGCTCGCTGTTCTTCACGCCACCGTTGATCCAGGTCGAGAACCTGGTGCTGGAAAAGAAGCTGGCCCACGACGGCAACCCGGTGATGACCTGGATGGTCTCGAACCTGGTCGTCAAGGTCAGCAAGTTCAACGAATTGATGAGTCCGACCAAGGAACGGCCCGAAAACAAGATCGACGGCGCCATCGCGATGCTGATGGCGCTGGGCCGGGCGCTAGCGACCAACGTGACCGATAAATCCTTCTGGGAATGAGCCTGTGAAACTTCTGGAACGCCTGTTCGGGCGCAAGTCCTACAGCATTGTGGATTTGGCCAAGGACTACGGGCTGTCTGCACCCGTGAAGTCAGGTGTGCGCGTGGGCCGCGTGCAGGCGTTGCAGCTGTCGACCGTGTTCGGCTGCCTGCGTGTGCTGGGCGAAGGGATCGCTCAGGTGCCGCTCAAGCTGATGCGCAAACAAGGCCGCAACCTGGATTCAGCCACCGACCACGACCTGTACGACATCCTGGCCCATCAGCCCAACAGCTGGATGACCTCGTTCGAGCTGCGAGAGCTGATGGTCTGGCATGCCGCCCTCTGCGGCGCTGCTCACATCTTCATCGTGCGTGGCACCGGCGGCAGCATCCTTGAGCTGATTCCGCTGCAGCCTGGATCGGTCACGGTCACCCAGGCCTCGGATTACAGCCTGCAGTACATGGTGACCGCGCCGGGTGGTGCGACAAAGCCTTTCCCTGCCGAATCCATCTGGACCGTGCGCGGCCCGAGCTGGAACGGCTTTGAGGGCCTCGAGGTGCTGAAGCTGGCACGGGAAGCGATCGGCCTCAGCCTGGCGGCCGAGGAGCACCACGCGCGCGTGCACAGCAACAGCGCGGCGCCCAGCGGCCTGTACAGCGTGGAAGGTCAGCTGACCAAAGACCAGTACGACAGCCTGCGCGGGTGGCTCGAGCGTGAGTACACAGGTCTGCAGAACCTGGCCCGGCCCATGATCCTGGACCGCAATGCCAAGTTCACGCCCTACGCCTTCAGGGGCGTTGACCTGCAGCACCTCGAGACCCGCAAGTTCCAGATCGAGGATGTCTGCCGGTTCTTCCGCGTCATGCCGATCATGGTCGGCTACAGCGACAAGGCTGCCACCTACGCCAGCGCCGAGCAGATGTTTCTGGCCCACCTGGTGCACACGCTGATGCCCTGGTACAGCCGGATCGAGCAGTCGGCCAACGCCAACCTGTTGAGCCGCGCCGAGCGCAAGTCGGGCCTGTATGTCAAGTTTCATGAGCGCGGCCTGCTGCGTGGCGCGATGAAGGACGAGGCCGAATACCTCTCGAAGTTGGTCCAGCTGGGCGTATTGACCCGCAACGAAGCGCGCGAGCTGATGGAGCGCAACCCGCTCGATGACCTGGATCTGCCCCTCACACCGATCAACCTGACAGCCGACCTGAACCCGGCTGGTGCCCAGCAAGGAAACGCCAATGCGTGACTATCTCGACATCCCATTCAAGATCAAGGCCGTCAGCGAAGACGGCCTTTTTTCTGGCTACGGCTCGGTCTTCGGCGTGGTCGACAGCTACCAGGAAGTGGTGGCGGCCGGCGCCTTCAAGGAAAGCCTGGACAGTCGCATGCCGTCGCTGCTGTGGCAGCACCGCAGCGGCGAGCCGATCGGCGTCTACACCTCGGTCAAGGAAGACAACATCGGCCTGCATGTCGAGGGCAAGCTGGCCCTCAAGACCGCGCGCGGCGCCGAGGCCTACGAGCTGCTGAAGATGGGCGCGATCAGTGGCCTGTCGATCGGGTTCATCACCCGCGAGGACAGCTACGACCGCGTGACGGGCGTGCGCACTCTCAAGAAGGTCGACTTGTGGGAGGTGTCGCTGGTGACATTCCCGGCCAACGACGCGGCGCGCGTGGCCAACGTCAAGTCGATCGAATCCATCAAGTCTTTGGCGGATGCTGAAGCTTTCCTGCGCGAGGCAGGCGGGCTCAGCAAACGCGAAGCCGTGGCCATGCTGGCCCGGATCAAGTCCCTGCAGGGTCGGAGCGAGTCCGATGGGCTGGGCGAACTGGAAGCGCTCATCAAGCGCAACACCTCCCTGTTGACATTCTGAAAGGACAAATCACCATGAACGTCACCCGTAAACACCTGACCTTCGGCCTGCTGGCTGCGGTCGCACTGACCGCCGCGGTCAGCAACGCCCTGGGCCTCGGCCTGCTGGATCCTGCCGTACTGGCTGGCCTGGGCGCGCTGGCCATGACGGGCGAGCTCGAGATCAAGGACATCACCAAGCTGCTGACCGAGCAGGGCAAGGCCTTCGAGGAATTCAAGAAGGCCAACGACGAACGGCTGCTGGCCAAGGCTGACGGCAAGGCTGTCGGCGATTTCGAGGCCAAGCTCGGCAAGCTCAACGAGGTAATGGACGCCATCAAGGACCAGGTCAAGGAAATCGAGAAAAAGGCCGGTCGTCCCGGTACCGGCGGTGACGTCGACCCGGCACGTTCCGAGCACAAGACGGCCTTCGGCAAGTTCCTGCGCAAGGGCGACGACGACGGTCTGGCAGCGCTGCAGGCCAAGGCCTACAACATCACCACCGACGCCGACGGCGGCTACGCGGTACCCGAAGAGCTGGACCGCGACATCCTGGGTCAGCTGGTCGACGTGTCTCCGATCCGCGAGATTGCCAACGTCCGCACCGTCTCGACCAGCGACTACAAGAAGCTGGTCAACATTCGCGGCACTGCCAGCGGATGGGTCGACGAAGACGACGCCCGCAGCGCGACCGCCGGCAGCTCCATGGCCCAGGTGACCCCGTTCATGGGCGAGCTGTACGCTTACCCGCAAGCCACGCAGCAGATGCTGGACGATGTGTTCTTCAACGCAGAGCAGTTTATCGTCGACGAGTGTGCCACCGAGTTTGCTCGTGCCGAGGGGGCGGCTTTCGTGTCCGGCGACGGCACCAAGAAGCCCAAGGGCTTCCTGTCCTACACCACCGCGGCCACTGCCGACAGCTCGCGCGCCTTCGGCACGCTGGAGCACGTGATCACTGGCGTGGCCGGCGGCTGGGCAGCCAGCAACCCGAGCGACATCCTGATCACACTGGTGCACAAGCTCAAGGCTGGCCTGCGCGCCAACGCCCGCTGGGTCATGAACAAGGGCCTGCTGGCAGAGGTCCGCACCTTCAAGAACGCGGACGGTGATTACATCTGGCGCCCTGGCCTCGAGGCTGGTCAGCCCGACCGCCTGCTGGGCTACGCCGTCACCGAAGCCGAGGACATGCCGGCCAAGGCTGCGTCGAGCCTGTCGATCGCATTCGGCGACTTCCGCCGCGGCTACACCATTGTCGATCGCATCGGCACCCGCATCCTGCGCGACCCGTACACCAACAAGCCCTACGTCGGCTTCTACGTGACCAAGCGCGTCGGCGGCATGGTGGTCGACAGCCAGGCAATCAAGCTGCTCAAGTTCAGCGCCTGATGAACCGGGCCCGGCCGCGACGGCGCCCGGGCCCCTTAAGGAATCCTCATGAAACTCAAGATCACCAAGGACTTTGCCTTTGCGCATCGCGGCTGCGACGTGGTCCAGTACCAGGCCGGCACCGAGGTCGAGACGGACGATCAGGAGCTGATCGACGTTGCGCTGGGCGAGAAGTGGGCCAGCAAGGCCCGCCAGGCGCGCGACAACAAGGACAACGGTCCAGCACCTGAAAACAAGGCCGCCGACCTGCCGGAACAGCCCGATCAACTGGTCGTCGATCAGTCTGAGCCGCTCGATCAGGGCGGCCTGGACCTGCCGTTATCTGCTGCCTGACCCGATAGCCACGCGCCATGACCACGACCCGCATCACGCAACCGGCCAGTGAGCCGATTACGCTGGCCGAGGCCAAGGCCCACCTGCGCCTGACGCACGACGATGAGGATCTGCTGATCAGCTCCATGATCAGCGCAGCACGCGCGGCCTGCGAAGACCGCCTGCAGCGCACGCTGATCACCAGCAGCTGGCGTCTGACTCTCCCAGCTTTCCAGCCCATCATCTTCCTGGCCATGGGCGATGTGCAAAGCGTGACGGCCGTCACCTACACGGACCAAGATGGCGCCACCCAGACCTTTAGCCCATCGACCTATCAGCTGGGCCGATCCAATGGACGCCCCGTCCTGGTACCGGCCGCCGGGCAGAGTTGGCCGGACACGCAGGCCGGCGTGATCGAGGCCGTCAGCATCGATTACGTAGCCGGCTACGGCGCGTCGGCGCTCAACGTACCGGCCCCGCTCAAGGCCTGGATCCTGCTGGCCCTGGGTGATCTGTTTGAAAACCGGCAGGCCACCAGCATCGGCAACACGGTGAACCCGCTGCCGTTTGCCGACGGGCTGCTCGACACTTACCGGAATTTCGCGCTATGAGCCTGACGGATCGCCTGCGGCACCGGGTCTCCATCGAAGCCATGACCGCCGTGCGCGACCAGTTTGGCGGCGTGCAGGAGGTCTGGACGACCTCCGCCGCGCATGTGCCGGCCGACATCGTGCCGCTGAGCGGCCGCGAGTTTGTCGCCGCGCAGTCGGTGCAGAGCCAGGTCACGACGCGCATCACCATCCGACACCTGGCTGGCATCAAGCCTGCCATGCGGCTGCGGCACGGCAGCGATGTCTACAACATCGAGGCCGTGCTGCCCGACCCCAGCCTGCGCCGGCACCTGACCTTGATGTGCTCGATAGGCCCGCAGGTCTGACAGGGAAACCCCATGAACGACGAGCTAATCGAGCGACTGGACCGCATCGAGGCCTTGCTGCTGATTCTGGTCGACTCCCTGGCGGACGACCAGAACGACCGGGTGCAGCCAGAGCTGTCGCTGGACGGCAGCCTGCTGGCTGGCGAGCGCGACCAGGGGGCGCCGCTGTGAAGGTCGAGGTCAAGCTCGAGGGCGTCGAGAACACCCTTCGCCTGTTGCAGTCGCTACCCCCCGAGATCGTCTCCAAGCGCGGCGGCCCGGTGAAGCTGGCGCTCGCGAAGGGCGCCCGGCTGCTGCGCGACGAAGCCAAGCGCAACCTGCAGACCGCGATCGCCCAAGGCGGCGACGTTTCGACCGGCCTGCTGGTGCAGAACGTGATCGCCTCGCGCGGCAAGGCGCCGACCGGCTCGAAGGGCGAGCGGTATCTGGTCCGCGTGCGACGCAAGACCTACCCCGACCGCAAGGGCGACCCGGTGACGACCCGCAAGACCGCCTCGCTGCTCGAGTACGGCTCGGACACGCAGAACGCGACGCCCTGGCTGCGCCCCGCGGTGCAGTCGAAGGGCGCCGAAGTGATTCGCGTGGTCACTGACGACCTGAACCGCCGGATCGAGGTCGTCGTCAAGAAACTGGCGAGGACATGATGCTGCCCCCGATCTACGACATTCTCACCGCTGCCCCCGCCGTCTCGGCGATCGTGGGCACGCGGATCTACCCGCACGGCGAAGCGCCGCAAGACGTGAGCCGCCCCTATGTGACGTGGTTTCTGGTCTCGGGCGTGCCCGAGAACGCGCTCGACGGCGTGCCCGACATGGACCGCGCGACCGTGCAGATCGACTGCTGGCACCAGACCAGCGCCGGCGTCGTGCAGCTCGCGAGCGCCGTCCGCATGGCGATCGAGCAGCACGCCCACGTCACCAACCTCTTCCTGAACCAGCGCGAACCGGAGACCAAGCTCTACCGCTTCGCGCTGCAACTCGACTACCTGTTGCCCCGTTGACCTACCCCGAAGGAGTAAACCATGACCGTCAAGACCCAAGGCACCGAGCTGTTTTTCGCTGACAGCACCGCCACGACCCCCGCAATGGTCAAGCTGACCTGCCCGACCGGGATCACCGGCCTGGGCGGCGCTGCCGACCAGATCGACGTGACCTGCCTCGACGCCACGACCGACCGCGCGTTCACCCGCGGCCTGGGCAACCCGGGCCAAGTCTCGGTCCCGTTCATCATGAAGCCGACCGACGCCAGCCACCAGCGCCTCTTCGCGCTGAAGGAGTCCGGCGACACCCTCAACTGGATGATCTGCCTGTCCGACGGCAGCGCCGACCCGGTCTATGCTTCCGGCTCGCTGACCGCCCCGACCGGCCGCACCTCGATCGCCTTCAGCGCCTACATCGCCGACGTGGCGCTCGACATTGCCACGAACGAAGTCGTCCGCGGGACTTTGACCCTGCAACGCTCGGGCGCCGTCACCCCGACTTGGAAGGCGTAACGCATGATCGACGATTCGCTTTTCGTATCGTCGGAGCTGCACGAGCGCGAGGTGAAGGTCGGCAAGGGTAAGTCCGTCCGCCTTCACTTCCGCGAGCTGTCCGCGATCGAGTTCATTCGCTTCCACGCTGCGCTGTCCGGTGCGGACGAGGACGCGAAGGCCGGCGCCGCGGCAAAGCTGATCGCCGCTTGCGTCTGCAACCCCGACGGCACCACCGCCATGACCTACGAGAAAGCCCTGACCCTGAAGTCGGGCGCGCTGAACGCGATCTTCTCGGTCGTCATGGAAATCAACGGGAGCGCCTCGGGAAACGAGTAGCCGAGCGCGGTGAGCAGTGGTTCTGGCATGTGCTCGCCCTGGCGCTAGGAAAAACGGTCGGCGAGCTGCAACGAACGATGACCCAGCGCGAGTTCCGCGACTGGATTTCGTTCTACCGCTCGCACCCGTTCGACGACCTGCACCGCTATCACCGCCCGGCAGCACTGGTCGCGCAAATCATGGGAGGCGGTGAAGTCCAAGACAAGATCGACTGGCTCCACCCGCCGACATGGCAGGAGGAACTCAGCTCGGCCGACGTGCAGACACTGCGCGCGCTGGGCATAACTAAGGGGTAAGGCATGGCGACTGCTGGCAGCATCGTGCTCGACCTGCTCATGCGGACGGGGCAGTTTGAGACCGACACCGCGCGAGCCGAGGCGATCGCGAAGAAGCGCGCCAAGGCGATCGAGCAGCAATTCACGGAAATGTCCGGGCGGATCAGCACCGCCGTCGGTGGCATGTTCGCCGGGGTCAGCGCGGCGGCTGCAGTCGGCAAGCTGATCGCGGTGCAGCGTGAGTTCGACGTGCTGAACTCGTCGCTCGTGACGATTACCGGCAGTACGTCGGCCGCCGCGCGCGAGTTCTCGTGGATCAAGGACTTCGCGGCCGAGACCCCGTACTCGCTGAAGGAAGTCACCGAGGCCTTCGTGAAGATGAAGGCGCTCGGCCTCGACGCCTCGGCGGATGCGCTGCGGTCCTACGGAAACACCGCCTCGGCGATGGGCAAGGGCTTGAACCAGATGATCGAGGCGGTCGCGGACGCGGCGACCGGCGAGTTCGAGCGCCTCAAAGAGTTCGGCATCAAGGCCAAGAAACAAGGCGACGAGGTCGAGTTCACGTTTCAGAACGTGAAGACCACGGTCGGCGACAACGCGGCCGAGATTTCCAAGTATCTGACCGACATCGGCAACAACCAGTTCGCCGGCGCGATGGAAGAGCGCGCGAAGACCCTCGACGGCGCGATCTCGAACCTCGCCGACACTTGGGACCAGCTCTTCCTGACGATCAGCCAGAACAACGCGGGCGGCCTGATCTACGACTCGGTGAAGCTCGCCAGCGGCGCGATCACCGACGCGATCACGATCATCAAGGCGATGAACACGGCGACCGGCGAGAACGCGCGGGAAGCCGGCGCGATGAAGACGGTGCAAGAGGGCATCGCGACCGTCTTCGAGACCGTCGCGGTGCTCGGCGTGAACGTCGCCTACGTCCTGAAGCAGACCGGCAACGAGCTGGGCGGGCTGGCAGCGCAGGCCGCCGCGGTCGCGCGTGGCGATCTCGCGCAGGCGAAGGCGATCGGCGACATGATGAAGGCGGACGCCGCCGCGGCGCGCGCCGAAGTGGACCGGCAGACCGCCGCGATCCTGAACGCGCGAAGGACGATGGCGGGCATGATGGGGCCGCCGGTCCTGACGGGCGGCAGCGGCCTCGTGGACAACGTCGCCGAGCGGCAGGCCGAGGCTTACAAAAAGCTGATGGAGAAGTACGCGACACCGACGGAAAAGCTGGCGGACGCGATCAAGAAGGCCAAGAAGGAACTCGGCACGCTCTACACGCCCGAGGTCGAGAAACGGCTGCGCGAGAACATCCTCGACAAGCCGAAGAGCACCGGCGCAAAGGGCAACCCGAACGAGTTCGCGCAGGAAGGCGCGAAGACGTGGGCCAAGGCGATGGAAACCGCCGCCAAGATGGCGCAAGACGCGACCAACGAAGTCGAAGGACTGTCGAAGGCGCAGGCGGATCTCGCGACGCTCATGGCTTCGCCCTACTGGGCGACCTACTCGGACGACATGAAGAGCATGGTGACGGCGTCCTTCGAGGCCGCCGACGCCGCCGAGCGCAACGCCAAGTCCACGCTCGCGATGCGAGACGCGCGCGAAAAAGAGACGCGCGCCACGCTCGACAACATCGCCAGCCTTGAGCAGCAGCTCGAGAACGCCCAGCTCGAGGCGGTCTTCAAGAAAGACGCCGCCAAGGCGATCGAGGCGCTGGCGATCGCGCGCTTGCGAGAGAAGGCCGCGATCCTCGAGGGCTTCGACGGATCGGAGCAGGCGCTTGAGATCCTGAACCGCGAGATCGCCGCGCGCGAAAAGCTGCTCGACCTCGGGATCTCGAACGACAAGAACAAGGACTACTGGGCCGAGTGGCTGTCGGCTGCCGAAGAGGCGATGACCAACTTCGACGAGTTGGCCGGCAACGTCGCGCAGAACTTCTCGACCGGCTTCGGTAACGCCTTCGAGAGGATGGTTTTCGACTCGGAGAGCCTGGGCGACGCGGTCGCCGGGCTGGCCGAGGGCATGGCGCGCTCGGTCGTAAACGCGCTCGGCCAGATGGCGGCGCAGTGGCTGGCGTATCAGGTCGTGCAGATGGTCGTCGGCAAGACGACCGAGGCGACCGCGCAGTCGGCCCTCGCGCTCGAGGCGCAGGCGATGGTCGCGATGGCTGGCCTGAACGCCTTCGCCGCGACCGCTGCGATCCCGATCGTCGGTCCGGTGATGGCACCGGCCGCAGCCGCTTCGGCCGTCGCGGTCGCTGAACCGTTCGCCGCCACGGTCGCCGCGCTGGGCGCTGCTGCGGTCGCAGCTCGCGCGACGGGCGGTCCGGTCAGTGACGGGATGCCCTATCTGGTCGGCGAGCGCGGCGCCGAGCTGTTCGTGCCGAATACCTCGGGCGCCATCGTTCCGAACAGCAAGCTCGGCGGCGGCAACGTCACGGTCAACCTGATCGAAGACAAGAGCCGCGCGGGCAAGACCGAAGAGCGCACCAACAACGGCGCGCGCGAGATCGATGTGTTCGTCGCCGACCTCATGGGCGACGGCCCGAGGGGCAGGGCGATCCAGAAGGCGTTCGGCCTGCAGCGAAGGGGTTACTGATGGCCGCGACGATCAACTACCCTGCCGAGCTTCCGCTGCCTTTGCGCAGCGGCTACGGCATGAACCACGTCTCGCCGATGATGCGGACGGATCTCGAGTCCGGCCGCGCCCGGCAGCGCCGCAGATACACCAGCGTGCCCTCGATCGCCTCGGTCTCGTGGGTGATGACCCAGTCCGAGGCGCAGCTCTTCGAGGCCTGGTTCCGCTGGACCTTGTCGGACGGCGCTGAGTGGTTCAACGCCACCCTGCGCACGCCGCTCGGGTTGCGGCCCTACGAGTGCCGCTTCGCAGGCATGTATTCCGGCCCGGATCTGGTCGGCGTCGATCGCTGGCAGTTCTCGGCCGACCTCGAGATCCGCGACCGGCAGACTTTGTCGGTAGGCTGGGATGTGCTGCCGAGCTTCGTCGTGAACGCCGACATCTTCGACACGGCGGTCAACCGGGAGATGCCGCAATGACGATTCTTGAGCGAGTTTTCGCCTCGGGCGGCACCGAGGTCGTGATCCCGACCCTCGAGCTGACGTGCTCGGCCTGGGCGGCGCCGATCCTGCTGTGCAACGGCTTCGAGGATCAAACCTGCACGACCGAGGACGCCCGCACGCTGACATTCAAGGCCGCCGCGATCGCGGTCGCCTTGCCGAAGAAAAACACCGCCGGCACGCAGACCCTGACGTTCGCGATTGACAACGTGACCGGCGAAGCCCAGCGCCTGATCGACGACGCCCTCGAGGCGCGCGCCCGGGTCTATCTGACGTTCCGCCACTACCTCTCGACCGACAAGACCGCTCCGGCAGAGAACCCGCTGAAGTTCGTCGTGCAGAGCGGCGAGATGGAGGGGCCGCAACTTCGCGTTTCCGCGGCGTTTTTCGACCTCATCAACACGGCATGGCCGCGCGCGTTCTACACGGCGTCGTTTGCCCCTGGATTGAAGTACTTCAAGTGATCAACGACTGGCTGCGCATTCCCTACCGTGACCACGGCCGCGACTGGACCGGCTGCGACTGCTGGGGCCTGGTGCGCCTGGTGCGTCACGCGCTGCGCGGTGACCTGCTGGCCAGCCATGGCGCGATCAGCCCCGCCGACAAGCAAGGGCTGACCCAGGCGGCTGGCGAGGTGCTGATCGGCTTCCGCCAGTGCCAGCCGCAGGTCGGCGCGCTGGCCACCGTCTGGCGCAGTGGCCTGTGCCTGCATGTGGGCATTGTGATCGAGGTGGAAGACCGGCTGGCGGTGCTGGAGACTGGCCGCCGCATCGGCGTGCGCTGGCTGCGGCTGCCCGACTTTGAGCGCGCCTACCCGGATGTGAGGTTCTATGACAATGATTGAGGTCTACCCGTCCACGCTGCCGGGCGAGCCGATCGAGCGCCACCCGGTCGACGGCGGTACGCTGCACGATTGGCTGCAGGCGCATTGCCCGAGCTACCAGGCCGGTCCGCTGCAGCCGATCTCGGCCAGCGTCGCTGGCGTCGTGATCCCGCCCGAGCAGTGGGACGAGCTGGTGTTGGCCGGGCAGACGGTCGAGATCCGCCCGAACCCGAAAGACCCGGTGACCGCCTTGTGGGTCGTCGGTGGCCTGCTGGTCGCATCGGTCGTACTCCCGGCGCTCATGCGACCAAGCGCGCCGAGCTACAAGGGCATGGGCGCGCAAGGGCAAGAGCTGCTCGCGGCGGATCTCAAGGCGAACACCCCGCGGCTAAACGGCGTGATCCCCGAGATCGCGGGGCGGTTCCGGGTCTATCCCGACTACCTGTGCCAGCCCCGGCGCTACTTCCCGTCGCCGACGAAGCAGGCGATCGACGTGCTGCTGTGCATCGGCCGCGGGGAGTTCCTGATCGACCCGTCCGAGATCAACATCGGCGAGACTGACCTCGAGGTGCTGGGCGACTCGGTCAACTACGCGATCTACGCCCCGGGCGTGAGCGTGGCCGGGCATCAAGCTCACCGCAACTGGTACAACGCCCCCGAGGTCGGCAGCTCGGTCGCCTCGGCCGGCTTGCGCCTGACCGCCGGCGTCGCTGGCACGGCGAAGGTGACCGCCTCGAGCTACCGGATCGACGGCAGCTCGATCACGATCCCGACCGGAGCCGGCGTCGCGCCGCAGGACTGGGAGGTCGGCAACGTCGTCTCGATCGTCAACAAGACCAGAACGATCACGGTCGCGGATGGGGGCGGCAGCTATTGGAACTTGAACCGCGACTACGTCCGCGGGCGGTTCAGCGACCTCGGCCTTGTGGTCGGGGACGAGCTGCTGATCTCGGGCACCGCTAACAACGACGGCCGCTACAAGGTCATCACCTTCACCACATCGGTGAACCAGCCGGGCACCGCTTCGACGATCGTCGGCACGCGCGTCGCCGCGCTGCAGTTCCTCGCCTCGCCGATCTCGTTCACGGTCGGAGGCTACGCGGTCACGCTGAACCAAGACTACGCCAGCGCCGCGGCGCTCGCCACGGCGATCACCGGCCAGATCGGCGGGGCGGTTGTCAGCCAGTCGGGCGGCGTGCTGACGATCACCGAGAGCGCGCCGTATAGCGGGCAGGCGATCGCGCTGGGCGGGGCGTTCGAGACCCTGCTCGGCGCTTCGCCGACCAAGACGACCGGCGCCGCGACCAGTTCTTACGACGAGCTGACGCTCGACAAGTGGGTCGCCGAGCAGACCGGGACCGACGAATACGGCAGCCCGATCTACACCGGGGGGTGGGCAAAAGCCGCCTCGATGACCGCAGGCACGTTCTACAACGTCGAGGTGCAGCAGCCGCGTGTCAAGACGACCACGAGCAACGCGGGGTGGGGCAACACGACCACGACGACCTACGGCCCGACCGAATACCGGATCACGGCGCTGATCACCGGCTCGATCCCGGGCGGCACCGGCGTCGTCGGCTGGACCTTCAAGCGCCTGAACCCGGACGGGACCGACGACGCAAGCTGGGCCGGCTTCTACTCTGACACCACAACCGCGAACGTGACCGTGACGTTCGACGGCTCGCAGGTCGTCGGCGGATGGCTGGGACCGTTCCGCGCAACGCCCGAAGGCGAGGGCGCCAACCTGATCGAGTTCGACATCTTCGCCCCAATGGGCCTCGGGCACGTCAACCGCGAGAGCGGAAACGTCGAAGCCCGGACCAAGTATTTCGAGGCGCAGTGGCGCACAAACGGCGGCGCGTGGAACCGCGCGACCTACTCGGTCAGCGGGCAGAGCCGCGACCAGCTCGGCTTCACCTTCACGATCGACGTGCCGGACGGATCGACCAACGTCGACGTGCGCATGCGCCGGATTGGCGCCGAGGACAAGAGCCTCGAGGCGCTGGACCGGCTCGAGTGGTACGGCCTCAAGGCG